>CAZVEP010000102.1:0-11397 GCA_964625635.1 uncultured Rhodohalobacter sp. | reverse complement strand
ACAAACGCCCTTTTAAACGCCTCAATTAACATATTATGAATCGAACTCAGGTTATGATGTTCTCCTTTTCTCGCCGGTAAGGTCTATATCTTCACTCAATTTCTGATTTTATAAGCAGGCTTGTGGCAGCTCCAGCAGCCGGCCATAAAAACATGTGTAACTGCTCCCGTCCGGAGTTATCACAAGGAGATGGCATTAAATTCAGCCAGCGACAATCGATGTGATTCCGCCGATAATACACCCCCTCTTGCTGTTTCCTGCCGATCCTTTTCAGCCAATGACTGCAGACTTTTGTTTGGCGTCCCTCTTAAAATTACGTCTTCATTTTCAGCACTGCTATTCTGAATTGAAGATGTAAACAGTTTTGATTGAGCTAACGTGGTTTTTTCGACCGTAGGTTGAGCCTAGCCATTACACCATAATGGGTATTGAAACATAGACTTTTATTGAATGCCCGGGGCTACTCATGTGATTTCCTCATTCAGATCTATTTTAAAACACAGAGATAGAAAATTTATATATATGGCAACTCAACTGCCCCTTTCTACTTTATTTAACAAGCAATCTTCTTGCGGTTTTTAGTCACGAATTTCCCGCATTTGTAATTAAATATTGAGAATATTTGTCAGATACTTCCCTGCTTGTTTATTCTTCTTCGGAGGTGTCTATGCGAATAAATTCAAATCGCTCGGCGGACTGTTCTGTGATCCAGGCATAATCTTTTTCAGGATCCATATCAAATGTGAAATAGGCGGTATATCCTTTTGGCATATCGTGTGTTCCACCTACAAATACAGCAGGAGCCGGGTTGTCTGCGGATGACATAAGCGATCCCGGCAGGTTGAAATCCATCCAGCGGTAAACCTCGTCTGGATTTGTGTCTTCTGTTACTTCAATCACATGAACATCGCGGGCCAGAAGCGCCGGTTCATTCTCATCAAAATTCACGGCCACAAGGTTTTCTCCGGCCGATGGGGAGCCTTCTATTTGAAGACCATCATCTGTTGTAGTAATAGTCACATCCGCCTGCTGTGGGGGCAGAGCATTAGTAGTATCTTCAGTAACGTGTAGATCAAAATACATACCCATGTTCCAGTGATAGGTGCCATCTTCATCCTTTACGTAGCATTCTACCTGGTAATTCCCCGGTGTCAAGAACAGGGTGGTTTCTGTAGACAGCCCGGGTGATACAAAACCAGTACCTCCCATCCAGACCAGTTCGCTGAACCAGGCAGGCATTTCACCAAATTTAGCCATGGCTTCGTCGGGTTTACCTTCTTCTATCAGGTAAGAAGCCTCCTGAAATTTTGGAAGTACTTCTGCATGCATATCCTCACTGGTTCGGTCACCCGGAAGCTTTTCAAAGAAAGCAAAATGTACCATGGGGCTGGCATTTCTCAGTTTAACAGTTGTCCAGCCAGCCGGTACTGTATCAGCCTCGGTATTAAACAGATGCCGCTCATTCTGGGCATCGTACATTGCGTCTATCTCAATGACAGTAGGCTCGGTTGTAGCAGTGTTTTCCTGCTCTTGGTTTTCCTGGCCACAGGCACTTATAAGTAGTAGTGTGGCAAGTATTAAAAACGCTGTGATTTTTTGTGTTTTCATAAATACTCATTTAATAATTGATAGCTAATTTTTATTTAATAATGCTAAATTCATGCCGCGCAACAAATAATACTTATTAAACTAAAACAGAAACTGAATAAGTCAAGGCGATTTTAATATTTACTGGCCTTTCTTTTTCTCCTGTCTAAAAACAGGATTGATCTGGATTGAGGAAGGTAAATGATCAGGGTGATTGGATATGAGCACATCAAAAAACCTTGAGAGTTATCCACAAATGAACCTGAATATCTGCTGAAAGGCAGAAAAAGGAATACTTACGCTATTGTATTCACTTTTATAATAGCCTGCGGATCTACTGCGGCAATTTGCACTGCAAGTAGTTCTTTAAGACCTGAAAAGAAGAGAAGATCAAATTTATCTTCCAAAGCTTAGCTGAATCGTGGCATAATATGTTCTCGGTGGAGAAGGTATAATCCCCGGCCCGGGGTAGCCGGTTGCGCGGCGTGTAAAGTATCGCGTATCAAACAGATTATTAATTCCTGATTCAAGGGTAAGTGATTTATAAGACCAGGAGAGAGACAGATCAGAAACGCTGTACGCCGGAATTTCACCACGCACGCCACTCTGATTGTCGTTTACGTTCTGCTCTGCATTTGAAGCATCAGTATATTGTGATGAAACGAAGGTGTGCTGAAAGGAGCCGACTATATTTTTATATCCAAAAGACAGACCTGTTTTAAGGTTAACGGCAGGTACAAATTCAACATCGTTTCCTTCAACACCGGGTACGTCAGACTCAAGATATTCGGACTGTGTAATCGCGGTATTGGCAAACAGGACAAATCGGGCGTTTCGGCTGTCGGAACCAAACAGAGAAAGCATATTGAGCTCGGCAAGGCTTTCAATACCGTACATAAACGCCCGGCCAATGTTGCCTCTGAATCTCACAACACGCCCCGTTTCTTCAATGTCGCCGTCCGCATTTATTCGGGTCTCTGCGCGAAGCACTTCACCGATGCGGTTGTCATACAGCAGGCCGAAGGCCCCAAGTTCATAGGAAAAGCTATCGCCAAAACGCCCCCTTATCCCTACATCAGCCGTAAAGCCATCTTCATCTGTGATGTCTGGATCTACCTGGAATGTGGGATTAACAATACGAATGTCATTGAAAGTAACGGACCTGTAGTTTTGAGACAGGTTTCCGTACAGTTCGGTGGTTTCATCAGCATAAAAGCTCAACCCCAGGCCGAGCAGTAGGAAGTTGCGATCGAACGTTCTGTTGTCTTCAAAGAGCTGGTTTTGAATAGGATTGCCGGCAAGATCAAAATTCACGCGCCTGAATGTCCCTTCACTCTCTGTTTTGATCTGCTCAAACCGAAACCCGGGTGTGATTGAAAAGTCGTCGGTGATGTAGAATATATTTTCACCAAAGAACGCAAGGTTTCGGTTGGGATAGGTGAAATCAGACTGATTTGAATAGTTGGGAAACCGATCGTCTGCCAGCTTAAAATCCGCATTATTGTTGGCTGTGCCCGGGCCCTGTATGGACGTATTGTTTGATTGGTAGTACTTGCTGCCAATGAGAAATACTGAATTTCGCGTTCCAATGTTGTATCGGTTTAAAAACCGAACCTCAGCCCCCCAATTTTGGAAATCTCCCAGTATCAGGTCGCGGGGTTCATCCGGATCATCCTGCTGTGAAACTCTGTTTGTTCGAAATCCCACCGATTTTCTCGATGCATCAAGCCCGTAAACAAGTGCGCTTATCCTTGATCGGTAGCTGAACCGGTGATCAAGCCGAAGAGAGGCTACTTTCCAGTTTACTTCAAACCAGTTGCGGGAGCGGTTGCTCACAATTGGGTCGCTATAAAACTGTGCATCGGTGAGTCCGCCCGGCTGTTGGGCGAGATAGTATAGGTAAGTAAAATCCAGGCCTATTCTTGTATTGTCTGTGAGCTCGTAATCGGTGTAGAAATAGACGTTTTGGGACTCAAACCCTGAGTTAGGCCGAAACCCGTCACCCCTCTTATAGTTGTAATAGCCGTAGTAGCCAACCTTTCCTTTAGAACCGCTGATGCTATTAAATGACGTGAATAGTTGGTTTGATCCCGCAGACTGGCGTGACTCCACATCTATGATTTTATCACGAGCCGGTTTCTTCATTTTGAAATTTACAAGGCCCCCAAACTGAGTTCCGTACTGGAGTGATGCAGCACCTCGAATAATTTGAATTTCCTGCAAGGCTTCGGCCGGAGGCGTGTAGTAGCTTTCAGGGTAGCCAAGTACATCGGCGCTGATGTCGTAGCCATTCTGCCTGATGTTGAAATTTGAGGAGCGGTTGGGATCGAGCCCCCGGCCGCCAATATTGAGCTGAAGGCCAGCATCGTTTGATTCAAAAATGTTCAAACCTGCAACCTGACCATAAATCTGACGGGCATTATTAGCCGCTGTGTTTACGGTCATTTGCTCAAGTGAAACAACTTCGTTCTTCTTCCCGGCATAGATTGATGTACCTTCTACTTCCCGTAGCCTGTTCAGCGCAAATATCTCGCTGCGTCGCTCAATGATGGCCACTTCAGACATCTCCCGGTTTAGTGGCTCCATTTCAATGGTAATCTCTGTCAGGTCAGACGTCAGATCAAAGGTTCGATAGGCAACTTCGAATCCAAGCTTGAAGAAATAGAGGTTGTAGGTCCCTTCAGGTAGTCCTTGAATAGTAAACTTACCACTCTTATCTGTTCGAAATGAGGTTCCGGCTTCATTATCGTAAATGTCTACGGCTTCTATTGGGTCACCTGTTTCACTGTCATTTATTGTGCCGGATATACGGTATTGTGCTGCAGCTGGCATGGCTATAAGCCAGCATATCACAAATAGACTAAAGTCCCTTAATTTCATCATTAAATGGCATTAACCATGTTTGGCGATATTGCGATTGATCGATCGTTGTTAAATCTATGTCCGGATTAACGAAGGGCTGACTGCCTCGGCCGTTCAAAGCCACATAACTATCTACGTAAATTTCAGGGTTCTTTATGCCCTGCTGTTTATAGTGATTTTCAAGAAAGTGGGCATATTCAATAATGAAGTCCGGTTGCGTAGACATCTGTTTCTCCTGGAAACGGGTCAGGAATTCGGTATTGTCCACGTAAAATTGTCGCCCGGTTTCAGAGTCCACGACTTTAAAATTGGTGTATCCGGTCTTTTCCATAAGCATCACGCGCCACGAGAAGCGATAGCCCTCTTCAGTCCAGAAAAGTTCCCCGGGATATAAGACATACCGAAACGGCAGTGCGACCTGGAGGAGAAAAAAGATCGTGAGAACCGTTAAGGCCGATTGTTTCAACCATTTTTTTGGGAATGAGTAAACCTCGCCATTATCATAGCGGTGTTTGGCGATATTGAACCAGCGTGATAGCTGAGCAAGAATTTTGTTGTGAATGTTCGCATCAAAAAAGATGAGTGCACTCGCGATCATGATATATGGAAACATACCTATTGGGAAGAGCACCCGTGTCAAAACGTGAAATATAACCACCAGAACGAATGCAAATATCCGTGTTCGTCTGATGAGAAGCAGGAAGGGAATCATCAGGTCGTAAATTGCCCCGCCCCATGAAAAGGCAACGTGGGTCCAGCTCTGCTGAAACAAATCACCAAGGATTGGGAGCGAATATTTTGAGGGCAGCCAGATAGCAAGCGGCATGGATTGAATCAGCCAGTCGGAGTTTAGTTTTGCCAGGCCCGCATAGAAATAGACGATACAGATTAATAGCTTCACGGCGTCAAGAGTCCAGGCGGGAATCCGTTCAGCACGCAGACGGCTATCATTGGCAGCATCCATCGAAAAGTATGCATTAGCCGGCAGGAAGATCATCAGAAAGCTCAGAATACTGATGAAGTAGTAGTGGTTCAGGTAAGTTGTTTTGTCCATGAGCTCGATATAGGTAAAGCTCAGGAAAAACGTGATGATGGCAAGCCTGTATTTCAGGCCAAGCGAAACAAAAATAGCAGAAAGCCCGCAGATAATAAAAATGAGATAGGTCCAGCTGCCGAGAGGCTGGACCCATTCAAACCATTGATAGGAGAAAAAAAAATCTGGCTCTATGTAGAGCTTGTGGATCCACCCGTATGCTGCAAACCTTACAATGCTGATTAGCATTAACGCCCCGAATAAAATTCTGAAAACGGCTAATGGGGCGGCGTTTACAGAGGAATTAAAGTAAGCCCGGATGGATGATATGTTCAAAAGTTAATCACCGTCAGCATCAACATAGTCCACATTAATGTTTAGCGCCTGGAGCATATCTACTTTCATATAAACGACATTCAGCTGGAGAGCATCATAGGCTGAAAGCATTTTGGCATTATCCGTTTCAACCTGAGTGCTTAGATCATTATTTAACTCTTCTGCCCGCAGACGTGCTTCTTCAAACTGACCATTGATCAAATCCGATAGTGCAGTTCCGTCTTTTGTCGTATCTAAATAGTTTAGGTATGAGTTCAGGCTTTCCCCGGTCGTTTCTGAACCATAATGGGTTCCATTAAAAAAGTTTTGCACTGCGTCAAGAGATTCGAGAAACAGATCTTTGGAGTAAATGTCGCTGTAGTAACCTTCTACATGACTATCGAGAGCTGAGCCTGAAAATACGCCTGCAGGAATGCCAATTTTGCCTGCCCTGAGGTTTTTTTCATAGTAGAAAATGTAGTCGTTCACCATCATATCCAGGGATGAGTTAGCTCCATTTCCAAGATTGCTGACAAATTCATCGCGGTATCCGGATGTCCAGTCAGTGTGAACCACATTGGTCAACGAATCAATTCTTTCTGCGAGGTCCACAACGTATTGTTTGTAGCTTTCGGCGTTTTCATTTGTGGTGTAATACTCAAGCAGCACCGCATCGTTTTCGGCAAGGCCGAATAGAAGGAAATCCAGTGCAGGAAATCCCTGGCTGTTGACTAATGAAGGTAGTTCAAGATTGTAACCGCCTCCCTGAATATTTTCAACTATTTCTTCAGTGTCGGTAGGGTAGATATTCATGTTGTCGCGATATCGAAGATCCATGGCTACCCCCATTTCAAACATCGACACGTGCTGCCATGCCTTGTAGCTTTCCAGCCAGGCATCGCGAAGGTTATCAAGTGACTGTTGGTTTGGGGCGTCAGCAAAAGCCTCCGATGTGGCTTTCAAAGACCCGGTGGTAGTCTCAAAATTGTTAAGGGAAGGAATAATGATATTATCAGCCCAATTAACAAGAATAGCTTCACGTTCGAATTCATCCTCATTTAGGCCTGACGTTGAGCTATCGGTACAGCTCCAGAGCAGGAATAAACTGAGTGAAAGATAAATGAGTTTTTTCATAGTGGGGATAAGAATTTCAAAAACCGACCACTGCTATTGTGGCCGGTTAGATCCGTGGTTTATTGTTTTCTACTTTAATTTGCGGCTTCTTCAAGCGAGAAACTGAATCTGTCCGCTATATCATTGGAAATATCATCGAGTGTTTCCGGCGTAACATCCCAGAGACCATTACCTGCAGTGAGCTGCGAGATATATGAGTCAACTTCTGATTTGGTAGCATACGGTTGTTCAGTTCCCGGTACGCGCGTGAACTGAAGGCTATAAATAAATCCATAACCTTCTGACAGATCATGAAAGGCTGCACCATAAGCAGGGGTGTTTTGTTCGAGCCCATTTTTACCTGTTTGTAGGTAATAAACGGCACGAATGCCAATGATCATCGAGATTTTTTCGCGGATGATGTCTGCCTGCACATCGCGCAGTTCATAATTTCCTTCAACGATTGCAGCACGACCGAGAGCAAATGCATTAAAGATGTCCTGTGCTATTCCTGCAAAGTCGTCGTCGCCCTCTACACGTCCGAGATACTTATTGAGAAAATCATCATCCTGACCAATGGTAGACATTGGATTGGCAGGATCAGGTGACCCGCCATAAAGGTATCCGTAGGCTTCATCCCATTTATGCTCCATGGTAGTGTAGTTGGAGTCACCATCGAGGATACCCTCGTCGTTATCTTCACGGTTTGTACCTGCGTCGAGCACGGCAGTACTCAGGTAGTTATTTAGCATCTGATCGGTCATGAGGGCGCCAATCAGGCTTTTGCCCACAAGCTGATCGTATTCGAAACCTTTGGCATTTACGTATCGGGTTGAGGATCCATCAGCAATCTGACCGGCAACTCCTTCTTCAGCGAGTGTGGTTTCGTTTGGAAACACCTCGTTGATTTGTCCGGAGATCCAGGTCTCAAATTCGTCTTTAATCACGGCACTTTCTGCCGTATTTGATGAAAAATAATCGGTTGATGCAGCTACTTTGCCCTTAACACTTTTCGTTGACTCATTGAGAGTTGCGCTTGAAAAAGGATCAGTATCATCACCTTCAGCGGTTTGATTGCGGTACATTTGCAGTAGCAGTTCTTCAGTTGAGGTATCAAATTCAAGCATTGAACCAACCAGTTCAGACGCCATGTTTATTCGAGTGGTCTGTCCTGTAAATGACACAGTAGATTCACCATTTCGTGTAAATTCATACGTTTCCGGGGTTTCAACATCGGAGTCAGAATCTGTTACGTCACATGAGATAATAGAGATTATCAGTATGGCGGGGAGTAAATACTTAGTAAACTTCATTTAGTTAAATAGAATTATTTAGCGTGTTTTTTATTTAGATCGATTCTAATTTACGAGTATTTACAAACGGATTCAAAGACTATATAGAATAAATCTAAATAAAAATAAGGGCTGCTATGAATAACTTTTTCAGTTATTTGCGAAACGTCATTTCTGAATGCCCGTAATTTTATAGAAATAAAATTCAGTTTAACCATCATTGATTTGATCTGCCTTCCGATTGTCCTGTTTAACAGGAATGAGGATTTTTATGAAAATTGATCTCTAAAAGTCGTGATGCGTCAGAAGTTTTTATATGAACGCCTGTATCTAATTACATAAGAAGTGTAACTTACAGGAAGAGATTGAATGTGAGTAAAAACATTCGGTCCGGGTTCATTTTCTAAGAAGACTCTAAATAACTATGGACGATTCCAAGACTGATGCCGACGGTATTCAGGAATTGATCAAATTTTTGAAGTCACGAGAGTCCTATCCTCACGCACCTGAGACCGTCAAGCATATTCAAACTCACATCTCGAATGTTTTTATCGCGCCTCCGTTTGTCTATAAAACCAAGAAGAGGGTAGATTTTGGTTTTCTTGATTACAGTACGCTTGAAAAGCGTAAATACTATTGTGATCAGGAAGTGGAGCTTAACCGGCGCCTCTGTTCAGAGATTTATCTTGGCGTTGAAGCAGTTGTATCGGATGGAACACTTCTCAAACTGGTTCCGCGGAAGGAACTCTCCAATAAACATCATGTGGTTGATTATGCCGTAAAGATGAAGCTGCTTGATGAAACCTGGTTTCTGCACAGCTACATCGAAAGAGATGAACTTTCACATGAGCAGCTGGATCGTGTAGCAGTTAAACTCGCAAACTTTTACGATAGTCAGTCTCCCGATGCGAGTGTTGCTCAGTATGGTGATATCGAAAAAATTAAATTTAACACGGATGAAAACTTTGAGCAAACGGAGCAGTTTATTGATGATATAATCCGCAGAGAAGCGTTTAAAGCGATTCGTTATTTCACCAATTCATACCTGAAGCAAAATGAGAGGCTCTTTCAAAAACGGGTCAGTGAAAACAGAATCGTGGACGGCCATGGCGACCTTCACCTTGAACATATTCACGTGAGTCCGGGCGGTGTTTGTATCTACGACTGCATTGAATTCAGTGAACGGCTGCGCTATGGCGACCAGGCGGTGGACCTTGCCTTTTTCGCGATGGATCTGGATTACAACGAAAAGTGGAAAGAGTCGCGCTATTTTATTGAGCAAATGTCGGAAAAGCTTGATGATCCGGAGTTATCAACCATAATAGATTTTTATAAATGTTACCGGGCCTATGTAAAGGGGAAGGTAAAAAGCATGAAATCCCGTGAGGAAGAAGTGGAGAAGAGTGACAGAAATGAAGCAAGGCAGATAGCAGGCATCTACTTTGATTTATCACTCAGATATGCATTAATAGGATCAAAACCACTCGTATTGGTGTGTATGGGGAGAATTGCAACGGGAAAAAGTACGATAGCTGAGCATCTCGGAAAAACACTGAACGCTGATATTTTCTCATCAGATCGAATCCGAAAAGAACTTGCCGGCCTCCCGCTTCATGAACGGCCGCCGGAAGATGTAAGAAAAGAGATCTATTCACCGGAGATATCAGAAAAAACTTATAGTAAGATGACTGAAAGGGCTATAGAATCAATTCAAAACGGACAGAGCGTTATCCTGGATGCCACCTTCAGCCTCTCAAACGGACGGCAAAATCTAGTCAGTCAGCTTGAGGAAATAGGAGCTGAGTATCTGTTCATTGAAGCAGTTGCGTCTGATGAAACAATCAAATCAAGATTAAAAAAGCGAGACGAAAATCAGACCATTTCCGATGCAAGACTTGAGGACTTTGAGATGCTGACCGGCCGTTATGATGCACCAAATGAAATTGAATCCGATAAAATAATTAAGGTTGATACCGGTAAGGAACTGTCTGAGACGATCGCAGAACTCTATGAAAAACTGATAGGTTTACAGATGGTAAATCAGGATATATTTTAATTTAACGGAGGATTAAATCCCGATTTTCCTGGTCGGATAGGATTAAAGTCCCTCCGCCAACTGGCGGTTAATTAAATAGGACAGTGTATGTTGCTTTTCCAGATTCTTCACAAAACGGAAAATCACCGTTTTATTCAGAATGACCATGAATCAACTGGTTGTAGGGCTGCGTGATCACAAAATCGTTATATAAAACGACTGATACGCCCACGCCGCCCAAGTACTAACCAATGGGTTTGTCAACGAATTACATAACATCTACAATCCTGATCGAGCCATGGCAGTTGATGGCGAAGAGAAGAATCTGCCAAAGCAATGAATTATACTTTGGAAAATGTTGGACATGTTCTGTTGGGTAATCCACATATTTTGCCGCCAATCCACTAACTTTCGTACAGAGCCTAAAACTTTTTGTACTTAGACCGGAGTTGAATCTTCTCAAATACCTTCTAAAGGCTGGTAGTTCATAAGGTCCAAAATTATTTCATTCCTTACCTGAGATCATCACGCCAATAGAAATTCCAACTCTCATGTAGGCCTTGCCGTTAAAACCAACCATGGGAGTAAGGCCGGCCTTAAACGTTGGATGCCACTTATTTCTGTTCATGTAGCGATATCCAATCGTAAAGGTAGTCGCATTCGGCAACGGATAACTCCAGTTTTCAGTATCCTCAACATCACCAAGTACCACGCCAGCCCCGAGTTCCAGGCTGCTGGTTTCGTTTCCAATAAAGTAGTTGCCCATAATCACAGCAAAAAGAAATTGGTTATCGCGAAAATCCTGATAGCTTCTGTTTTCTATTCGGTCTGAATCCGTCGGAGGGTAACCGGAAATACCCAGCCTTATACCGTAATTATTCTCAAATCGCAGGTCGTAGTTCATAGAGTAGGTGATGCCGTTGCCGCCCACTTCAAGGTAAATGGATTGATCGGGGACACTGACATTTTTTTGAGGCAAATAGGGCAGCTGAGCGTAAAGCGTATGTGGATTCAAAAAACAGAAAAACATTAATGCAGCTAAGAGAGCAGCTTTAGTCAGCTTATTAATAACCTGAGTTCGATTCATAATATGTTAATTGAGGCGTTTAAAAGGGCCTCATCCCGCGCTCCCCCAACGGGATCCCCTCGGGAGATGCCGG
>CAZVEP010000101.1:0-11472 GCA_964625635.1 uncultured Rhodohalobacter sp. | reverse complement strand
CGTACCTGTTCACTCCCAAAGCATCCATGACTACCAGCAAATAGCTGCAGAGAATAACCCGGAAGTCCGGGCTGCATTTCAGCAGTATCTTGCCAGTCTGGAGGAGGGACCTCAGGTGAGCGTATTGCCTGATCCCGAAGTAGCGTTTGCGTATTTCATCAGTCCAATTGAAACCCGTCTGGGTCCGCAGCAGGCACGAATTTCTCTTACTCAGATGTTTCCCTGGTTTGGGACACTGCAAGATAAGCGATCTGTTTCCGATGCACGGGCCAAGGCTCAGTATGAAGTGTTCCGGGAAATGCGGAATCGGGTCTTTTATCAAACCGAAAAAACACTGATTGAACTGTATGAGCTTGAGCAGAGCCTCGGGATTGCAACAGAGAACCTGGAGATTCTGAATTCGCTGGTCGAAATAAGCCTCAGACGGTACGAAACGGACCAGGCGTCACAGGTGGATGTATTGCGGGCACAGATTGAGCAGGAAGATCTGAAAACTCAAATCTCACTGTTGGAAGACAACCGGGACGTCCTGATTCAACGATTGAATGAGTTACTGAACGCAGAATCAGATATGGAGATCAACCCGCCGGAAACCTTGAAACCTGTGACAACTATCGAAAGTGAACAGGAATTCATGAATCAACTTCTTCAGCAGAATCCGGAATTAAACCGCCTAAGATATCAGCAGGATTCAGCACAGGATATGAAGGCATTGGCCGAAAAAGACGGTAAGCCATCGTTTGGAGTAGGATTAGACTACATTTTTACCGGCGAGCGAACGGATGTCCCAAGTTTAACTGGTAATGGAAATGATGCCTTGATTGCCAGGGCAAGTTTTAAAATTCCAATTTTCAGAAATAAATACAGTGCCAAAGTTCAGCAGGCGGAGTTGAACATTCAATCGGCAGAATCTCAGATAATCACCAGGGAAAATTCCCTTGAAACTGATTTAGAATCGTCTCTGCGGGACTTTTACGACGCAAACCGCCAGTTCGAACTGTACGATCAAAAACAAATTCAGCGGGTCAATCAGGCACTCAATATCATGAATCAGCAATATGCAACCGACAGCTCAAATTTTGAAGAAATACTGCGCATGCAGCGCAAACTGCTCGATTATCAGCTTAGCCGAATTAAGGCACTGGCGGATAAACATGTAGCACTCGCGTATATCGATTATTTAACTGGGAAAAACAACATTAGTCTTGAGTCTTGAGATATGAGTCTTGAATATGGATGGATATAAGTCAATAGTAGAAGGACAAAGGACATATGTCGCTAACTCAACATTCAAAACTCAAAACTCATCACTCAAAACTTAGAACTAAAACCTCACGACTCATGACTCAAATCTCACGACTATGAAACTTAAAAACATACTCACATACACCATACTTGTTCTTGGCGGCTTACTACTCGGCTATCTCTTTTTTGGAGGCGGTACAGACGGGCAGTCGATGGATGAACATATCGCAGAAACACATATGAATGAGGACGGCGACATTATCTACACGTGCAGCATGCATCCCCAGGTTAGGGAGGAGGAACCCGGCAGCTGTCCCATATGCGGGATGGAGCTCATTCCGGCGGGAGATACAAATAACGGAGCGGCAGAGAATAATTATACCCTCACCATGACCAACGCAGCCGTCAAGCTTGCCGAGATTCAGACGTCACCGGTGGAGTATGGACGTGCGGTCCACACGTTTACACTTCCGGGCAAAGTTGTGGAGAATCAAAACAATGTTTCCAGTATAACAGCACACTTTCCCGGCCGGATCCGTGATCTGTATGTGGATTATGAGGGAACCCTGGTACAGGAAGGTGAGAAGCTTGCGTCTGTTTATTCACCGGAGCTGATTGCTGCACAGCAGGAGCTGCTTGAGACAGTGAAATTCAAAGATCAGAATCCCCGTCTGTACCAGGCTTCAAGACAAAAGCTGCGACTTTGGGAATTTCCTGTTAGCACAATAGATGAGATCGAGGAGAGCGGAGAGATTATGACTGAACTCGACTTTTACTCACCCGTTAGTGGTTATGTGTCTGATGTGGCCATTTCACGGGAGCAGCACGTCATGGAGGGCGCGCTCATGTACCGTGTGGTTAATCTGTCATCGGTTTGGGTTGACTTCCAGGCCTATGAGTCAAATGTAGCAAATATAGATGAGGGCGATAATGTCAGGTTTTCGGTAGAAGCTTTTCCAGGACAGCAATTTGAAGCTACTGTCATTTATGTAGACCCGTTTCTGGACACCGATTCCCGATCCGTTACGATCCGCACGCAAATCGAAAACCCCGGGTCGCGTTTGAAACCGGGAATGCTGGCGAAAGCCAACATTCAATCATCTGTTGCTGATGGTGAGTCGTTGCTGGTACCCAGGTCGGCTGTGATGTGGACCGGTAAGCGATCCATTGTATATGTGCAGGTTCAGGGATCCAACACGCCAATGTTTGAGGCGCGGGAAGTGGAGATTGGTCAGCGCGCAGGAGACAACTATGTCGTTGAATCAGGTTTGGAGCAAGGAGAATTAGTGGTAACAAACGGCACCTTCAAAGTTGATAGTGCTGCACAGCTGAATGACAAACTCAGCATGATGAATCGCGAGCCGGGAACAGGGGTTAATGTCGGAGCCCATGATCATGGAGACACGGGTACGGAGATGGAAATGAATTCGGAGATGAATGAACAGCCAGAGCCGGTTTCTGCCGAAACCGATACGACGCATGAGTCGGGTCATCAGCACAGTGATCATCTGGATATTTTGGTAGAAAACTACCTGGGTATGAAAAACGCACTCACTCGGGATGATTTGGATGAAACCCGGGCATACTTCCGGGAATTTGCCGAAGAGGTGAGGTCGAGCTCTGAGATGAACAATCACGAGGAGCATGCAAATCAGCATGCTGATCATCATCAGGCGATGGTTACAGCGGTAAATGAAGCTGAGAAGACTACGGATATCGAGGCCTTCCGCACTGCATTCAAAAAGATATCAGCAGAGCTGATAACGGCAATTGAAAATCAGGGGTATGAAGGAACTCTTTTCAAGCAATATTGTCCTATGTATCAAGGAGGCAGCACCTGGATAAGCAGTAGTGAAACGATCGAGAATCCGTTTTATGGCAGCCAGATGCACAGCTGCGGGGAGACGGTTGAAGAATTGAATTAAAGGGTTGATAATGAATAAAGTTTAAATAAAATTGGTAATTGTATAATATAGACTTTTATGAAATAGGTGAACAATGGGATACGAAGAGCTTTCATATTGGTTAACGTCTGAGTTTGATCTGAAGCTTATTCTGAGCAATCTTACATTGCTCTTTCTGGCATTTCTATTTGCTCTGCCGATGGCATTGAATAGAGAACGGAGTGCCCGCTCAGCTGGACTACGAACCTTTCCGCTGGTATCAATAGCTTCATGTGGCTATATGTTGATAGGAATCTCTATCTTTGACAATGAGGGATCTATAGCACGGGTCACTTACGGGATTATAACAGGAATGGGCTTCATAGGAGGGGGTGCCATTTTAAAGTCAAAGGGAAATATAATGGGGACTGCAACGGCAGCCAGTATCTGGAATACCGGAGCAATTGGTGTATCAGTAGCTTTTCGTATGTACGAAATTGCACTGGTACTATCACTCGTCAATTTTTTAATTCTCCGTTTTGCAAAGCCGATTAAAGAGAAGAAATTAAATAAGGATGACAACGGAGATGGTGAAACAGATGATGATGTTGGCTAGATCAGGCGCAAGGTTAAGCAGAATTGTTTTTTAAAAAAAATGAGTCATATCATTGGATGACACCATACCAAACACTGATAAATAATCGTCATAGGATCTTTGCTCTTTACTTTTCCTCAGTTTGGTCCTTCAGCCATTTCTTGAACTCTTGCTCATCCAATATTGTCACATTTTCATCTTTAGCATCGTCAAGTTTCTGTCCTGTTCCTTCTCCGGCTATCACATAGTCTGTATTGCTGCTGACTGATGATGTGGCATTTGCGCCAAGCGTCTCAACTTTATCCTTAATTTCGTCACGCGTCCATTCGTCAAGTTCTCCGGTAAACACCAGCTTTATGCCATCCAGAGGCTTTCTTTGTTTATAAAGCTTGTTCTTTGGCTTCACATCCGAATCAATTAAACCGTTCACGGTAGCCTTATTATGATCTTCATTAAAAAACGTGACAATTGAATTGGCTATTTCAGGCCCGATTTCTTTGATCGTTGTTAACTCATCTTTATCGGCTTTCATTATATCATCGAGGGCTTCAAAATTACGACAAAGCACCCTGGCTATATGAGTTCCCGTTTCCGGGATGCCAAGGGCATAAAGAAATCGATGTAAATCCGTTGTCTTGCTATCTTCAATTTCACTCAGAATGTTATTCGCGGATTTTTCTGCCACATCGTCTATTTCCTCAAGATCAGCCTGATCTAGATTGTAAATTTCTTCAACAGACGTCAGAATATCCAGATCAACCAGGCTTTGAATTCTTTTTTCTCCGAGCCCTTCAATGTCCATTGCTTCTTTAGAAACGAAATGTTTGATTCGTTCTTTGAGCTGGGCGGGACAGGAAATGTTTGTACAATGCGCCTGTTTCCTGTCGTCACTTACAACTATCTCCGAATCACAGACCGGACAGCTTTCAGGCAGTTCGATCTTTTCTTCTGAGCCATTACGGTTGTCGGTTATCGGTTTGACGATATATGGAATCACATCTCCTGCGCGTTCAACCAAAACCCGGTCTCCCGATCTGATATCTTTCTCCTCTATCTCGTGCTGATTATGAAGGGATGCCCTTTTAATCGTGACGCCCCCTATCTCAACAGGTTCCAGATGGGCAATGGGTGTAATTTGCCCGGTTCTTCCCACCTGAAATTCTACAGATTTAATTCGGGATCTTTCACGTTTGGCAGGGAATTTCCAGGCGATAGCCCATCTCGGACTGTTGGATCGGCTACCGAGTTTTTCCTGATCTGAAAAATGATCGCACTTTACAACCATTCCATCAATTTCGTAGGGAAGGTCATCCCGCTGATTTTTCAATGTTTGATAGTGTTTCTTTATCTCTGAAAGTCCCGGGCAAACTGAATTGAGATTATTATTGGTTTTTAAACCCCATGATGAGATAATTTCAAGGGATTCTGAGTGATCGTTTATATTATGCTCTGCTGCATTAGCCCACTGATAGAAAAAAATACCCAGAGGGCGTTTTGCAGTAACTGATGGGTCGAGCTGCCTTAATGACCCTGACGCGGCATTTCGCGGATTTGCAAAGGGATCTTTATCATCAGACTCACGCTTTTTATTCAGTTTTTCAAACTCTTCCTTCGGGATAAACACTTCACCGCGAACAACGAGTTTATCGGGGTGGTCATGCGAATCAGTCTCTAAAAGTCTGAGAGGGATTTGCTTAATTGTCTTTAGATTATCGGTTACATCCTCACCGTTATCGCCATCCCCGCGTGTACTGCCTTGTTTAAAAGCACCATTCTCATATATAAGTTCTACAGCCAGACCGTCGTACTTCGGTTCGCAAAAAAACTGAAGGTCATCCAGCTGGGCTTCATCTTTAATTGTCTCGAAGAAGTTGTCAGCCTCAGATTCCTCGTAGACTGATTTAAGACTGAGCATTGGGTAGGGGTGATCAACAATTCCCAGCTCTTCATTGGGTTCTGAACCCACACGCTGAGTAGGGGAGTCCTCGGTTTTAACTTCAGGATACTGATCTTCCAGGTCTTCTAGTGACCTGAGCAGGCTGTCATACTCTGAATCTGAGATCAATGGATCGTTTTCAACATAGTACTTATGGTCGTGTAGCCGAATAGCCTCTCTCAGTTTCCGCGCTGCTTTTTTTACCTGCTTTTTATTGTCAATCTGATCGGGATCAATGTCGGGGACGAGTTCAGTCTCATTTTTTTCCTTGTCTGACATGACGTGGTCGGTTACTTATTCAGTTTTTCCAGTAAATCGTCGATTTCAAGAGTATTCAGCACATCGTCTTTTTCAAGCCATCCTCTCCGTGCCTGAAATAGCCCATATTTTTGATTGGTGAGTTCTGCGGTGTTATGAGCATCTGTGGAAATCACGCACATTACACCTTTTTGCTTCGCTAAACGTATGAACTCAGGCTTTAAGTCCAGTCGATGCGGGTTTGAATTTATTTCCATGAACACATTCTGTTCCGCTGCCGTATCCATAATGCGCTCCATATCCAGCTTCATTTCCTCTCGCTCTTGAATGAGACGTCCGGTTGGATGGCCGAGTATATCTATCGGATGATTTTCGAGCACTCGAATGATACGTTCTGTTTGTTCCTCTATATCCAGATCCAGGTGATAGTGAACCGAAGCAATACATATGTCGGCTTCTTTCAGCACGTCATCCGCAAGGTCTGGCGTACCATCCTTTAGGATATCCACCTCTAGGCCTTTCAGAATAGTGATTTCATCAATTTTTTCATTTATTTTATCAATCTCTTTCCACGATTCCCTCAGTTCATCTGCATCTAAACCTCCTGCCACACTTACTCTTTTGGAGTGATCGGTGATGGCAATATAGTCATGGCCCGCTTCTATAGCCGCCTGCGCCATTTCTTCAATAGAATGATCGCCGTCTGTGTAAGTTGTATGCATGTGCAAATCGCCTTTGATATCATCAGCATTGATGAGCTTTGGAAGGTCTCCGTTCTCTGCAGCTTTGATCTCACCATTATTCTCTCTCAATTCAGGCTCGATGAATTCAAGACCAAGGCATTCATACACCTCGTCTTCCGTTTTGCCGGCAATACGCTTGTCATCCGCATCAAAAACGCCATACTCATTTAATTTCAGGTCACGCCCGGCCGCGCGCTCCCTCAATTTGATAGAATGCTCTTTTGAACCGGTAAAATACTGCAGGGCCGAGCCAAACTGTTTTTCTTTTACAATAGCGAGATCAACCCGAAGGCCCGACTGAAGTAAAACTGATGTCCTGCTTTCGCCCTCTTTGATAACCTCTTCCACATTTTCAAAGGATTTCAGGTGGTCGGAAATAGACTCAGCCTCATCACCGGCAACGAGTATATCCAAATCTCCTATGGTCTCTTTTTTTCTTCGAAAGCTGCCACCAATTTCAGCTTTTTTTACCTCTTCATTTTCCCGCATATATTTAATTAATGGTACCGCATACTCTTCGGCTTTTGAGTAGAGGGTACGATCAGCCTGGCTTCTTTTTCTTTTCAGTTCCTTTCTGATCTTATCCTCAGTTTTAGTCCCGAAGCCTTCAATATCCCTGATTTTTTCATTCTTCACGGCTTCTTCAAGATCGTCCATACTTTCAATATTAAGCTCTCTGTAGAGGTCATTTACTCTTTCGGGGCCAAGCCCTTCAATATTTAAAAGTTCAGTAAGCTGAGGAGGGACTTCTTTCTCTAATTTCTGAAGCTGGTCTAAAGAACCGGTTTTGACGATTTCTTTAATTTTGTCAGCGATGCTATCACCAATATCCGGCAACTCGGTAAGGTCGTCACCTTTTTGGACCTTGTCATTCAGATCCTCATTGAGCTTTTCTATAGTGGATGCCGCGTCTCTGTATGAACGAATTCTAAATTCGTCGGCCCCTTTAATGGATAGCAGGTCAGCGATTTTTCTGAGCAGAATTGTAATATCGTTGTTCTGAATACTCATGATATATGATCACCTCTCTGCCTGTAATATAAAGAATGTTATAGCAAAAATCGCTCTGTGAACATACGCATGGCAGTTACTTATCATTGATCCGGGCCATATAAAATGAAGGATGCAAATATAACCTCTTATATAGTATAAAATCTAAAAAAATTACACATTATTCTAAACCATCTGTAATGATTAACCCTATGAGAATCATTATCTTAAGTAGTTGTAGATATCAAAAATAATAAATCTAAAAAAGAGATAATTAGAGGTAATGATTATGAGAGTTTTCACAACAATACTGACAGCCATTTTACTTAGTGCAATTTTCGTTCAGTGTGATCGAAATTCACAGATGGGAAACCATCAAATGAATGAACAGCAAATGCAACAAATGATGCAGAATCCGGAAATGCGGCAGGGTATGATGCAACGAATGGCCAGTGATTCGATGATGCGACGTGAAATGATGGCACAGATGAGATCCGGAATGGGGCAGATGGATCAGGAAGCGATGTTAGACAGAATGGAAACCATGATGCAAAATCCTGAACGAAGACAGCAAATGCGCACTCATATGCAGAATATGCTGAGGATGCTCGAAAATGAAGAGTTTGACCGGGATCAGATGCGCCAGATGATGGAAGAATCTCCAATGATGCGTATGCATATGCAGTTTATGCAGATGAATCATTCAGGCATGATGAGGAACTCTGACTCAACGGGTACTCGTGGTATGATGAATCAAAACTAAGAGACAAAAAAGAGTTGGGAAATGTAAACAGGATCTTCAATAATTAATCTTATAACGAGAGTTAAATGAACCACGATAATCATCAGCACAGCGATGATCAAAAAGATCATGAAAATCATACGGAGCAGGATCAACATGATCAAGATCATGATCATGATGATGGTGGCCACTCACACCATGAGCACCACAAAATGATGGTTCAGGACTTCAAGTTTCGATTCTGGTGGGTGCTTGCTCTGACGATTCCAATCATGGCGCTGTCACCTATGATTCAGGCTTTCCTGGACGTAAACTGGCGATTCACCGGTGATGCCTGGATCCTGGCGGCACTTTCAACGGTTGTTTATTTCTTTGGCGGAAAACCGTTTCTCACCGGACTTGTGGATGAGCTAAAAGAAAAACAGCCCGGGATGATGACCCTCATCGGGCTGGCAATATCCATCGCCTACCTTTACAGTACCGCCGTTGTATTTGGGTTTGAGGGTGACCTGCTCTATTGGGAGCTTTCCACGCTGGTTGGTATTATGTTGCTGGGGCATTGGATTGAAATGCGGTCTGTGATGAGCGCTTCCTCAGCTTTGGAAGAGTTGGCCGCTCTTCTTCCGGGAGAAGCTCATAAAGTGAAAGAAGATGGTTCTACCGAGGATGTGCCCGTTGAAGAGCTGGAGCAAGGTGACAAAGTGCAGATCAAGCCCGGAGAGAAGATACCCGCAGATGGTATTGTTGTGAAAGGGGAGACGAGCGTTAATGAAGCCATGCTCACCGGAGAATCGAAACCCGTCAATAAAACCAAAGATGATGAAGTGATTGGCGGTTCGGTCAATGAAAAGGGCTCCATTACCGTAGAAATTTCCAAGACAGGCGACGACTCCTTTCTGTCTCAGGTTATGAACCTGGTGAAAGAAGCCCAGGAAAGTAAGTCGCGTACCCAGAATCTGGCCAATCGGGCTGCGTTCTGGCTAACGATTGTGGCTATAACAGCAGGTCTCATTACGTTCGCTGCTTGGATCTTCTTTACGGGGCAGAGTTTTGATTTTGCCATGAACAGGACTGTTGCCGTGATGGTTATTACCTGTCCTCATGCACTGGGCCTGGCAATACCCCTGGTCGTTTCTCGCTCCACGAGTATTGCAGCTACAAATGGCTTTCTGATTCGCGATCGGGCTGCTTTTGAACAAGCCCGAAATCTGGAGGCTATTATTTTTGATAAGACCGGAACACTGACTTTAGGAACATTCACTGTAACCGACATACTGAATTTCAATGACCAATTCACTGACGATGAAATTCTGAAATACGCCGCTTCGCTGGAGAAAAACTCCGAACATCCATTAGCAAAAGGTATTCTCGAAAAAGCTGACGATACCTGGGAGCCGGACGATTTTAACTCCATCACCGGTAAAGGAATTGAAGGTAAAGTGAATGGGAAATCTGTGAAAGTTGTGAGTCCGGGATATATCCGCGAGAATGACATGGACTATCCAACTGATAAAGTTGAAACTATATCATCACAGGGCAAAACGGTGGTATTTGTGATGATTGATGATCAGCTTTCCGGGGCCATCGCGCTGGGCGATCAAATCCGCAAGTCATCCAAAAAAGCAATTGATTCGCTGCACGAGATGGGGATTGAGTGTATCATGCTGACAGGGGATAACCGGCAAACGGCAGAGTATGTTGCTGAAGAACTGGGCATCGATCAGGTGTTTGCTGAAGTGTTGCCAGATGAAAAGGCCGATAAAGTGAAAGAAGTTCAGGAGCAGGGAAAAATGGTGGCTATGACCGGTGACGGTGTAAATGACGCTCCTGCACTGGCCCAGGCCGATGTGGGAATTGCGATTGGAGCCGGATCAGATGTGGCCGTTGAAACCGGTGATATTGTGCTGGTAAAAGACAATCCCGAAGATGTGACGGCTTTGATAAAACTTTCCAAATCTACCTACAGTAAAATGGTTCAGAATTTGTGGTGGGCCTCAGGATACAACATTGGGGCAATTCCGCTGGCTGCCGGCGTTCTTTACGCCTGGGGGATTATCTTAAGCCCGGCTGTGGGTGCAATATTGATGTCGCTGAGTACGGTGATTGTAGCCGTTAATGCACGGTTTTTGAAAATGGAATCCTGATTTATCTGGGTCGGTAATCGGTTATCAGTGATCTGTGATCAGTATTCAGTAATCAGTAATTAACCACATTTAGGCATCTATAACGAATAATCAAACTCAACACTCCATTCATTTTTGGGAAAATAAATGGTTTAGAAAGTTGGCAATAGCACGTATATTAAGTTTAACACGTGTAGCAATAGAGTCATGAAGAAAAAACTTACCCTTACAGTCGAAGAAGAGGTCATTAAATATGCCAAAAGTCAAGCGAAGCGGCATGGGAAATCTGTCTCTCAGCTGTTTGAAGAAAGTTTTAAAGTAGAGAAAAGAGATACGATTAAAACGGATGCCCAAAAAGCAGCAGAAGATCTAATGAAAAAATTAGATACTTCGGAAAGCACGAAATCCAAGCGGGATAAAGACCTAATCAAGGCACATGTTAAAAGGAAGTTTACCTGAGGTTTTTCTTGATACCGATGTCTGTTTCGATATTCTATCCAAGCGGGAGCCTCATTTCAAATATTCTATCCGGTTACTTGAACTTGCAGGGCAGGATCGCATTTCGCTGGTGATCGCAGAGAGCGGTTTGGCAAACCTGATCTACCTGCTATTCGATATCTATAAAATTGATGATGCTCAGGCTAAACTGATTGATTTTATCAGGGCGTGTGATATTGCCAATGGTGGTAAATCTGTCATTTTACAGGCCATACATTCACCGTTCAAAGACAAAGAGGACGCCCTGCAATACTTTACGGGCCAACACTGCGGGGCAGACTACTTCATTACCCGAAACATTAAAGATTACAAACCCTATGCTGAATTCTTAGAAGTGCTGACACCCAAAGAGTTTATGACCCTAATCGATAATTGAACAGTTTTTTGTAAGTGTATCGGTATTCGGTTATCAGTGATCGGTAATCGGTGGTCAACCATATTTAGGCATCTACAACTCAA
>CAZVEP010000100.1:0-11525 GCA_964625635.1 uncultured Rhodohalobacter sp. | reverse complement strand
ATTTCAACCTGACCATCGACCATCAGTTTTCCGTCTTCGACACTTATCTCAAACATATCGTTACGATCCTCATTGATATATCTGCCAGACAGCTCGGATTGCATCTCATCACTCAGCTCAACTCTCTGATCCTCATAGTTTACCACCGGCTCCATCTGTTCTCCCAATATCAGCTCCGCGATATTCTCAGATGACAGCCATGCCCCGCTGAAGTTCGATACGATAAAAATCCCGAGATCATGATCCGGATAGTAGCTCAGCTGGGTTCCGAAAGCGGCATGCCCTCCTGTGTGCCGATAGCGCCGGAGTCCACGGTACTCACCAACATAGATTCCCATCGCATAGCCATTATACATCCCGTTGCTGAGTTCATTGGGTTCCAGGAACAGATCGAGCACCTCCTGGCCTCCAAGCTCACCTGTCTTCATATTTTGAATCCATTTTGCTGCATCGGGTACATTCATATACATATCTCCAGCTCCAAATATGGCCCTATTACTTTTCGGATTTATGTAGCCCAGTTGTTCATTGTAGATGTAAGATTCAGCGGCATTATCAATCACCTGCCCCACGTATGTTTCCGCATAGGTATTGTTCATATCAAGCGCATCCCAAATATTCTCCTTCACCCAAACTGAAGCCATTTCACCTGTCGCACTCTCAAGAACTTCAGCTAGAATCACCCAGGCCGTGCTGTTATAGGTAAAGCGTGAATCGGGTGAAAACTCAAGCTTAGGCTGGCGGCGCACCACTTCCAGAGACTCTTCAATATCCATACGGTCGACGCCTATCTCCCGCCCCGCCAAATTCGACATCGTATACGCCTCGCGATAGCCGCTGGTATGATTAAGCAGATGCCGGATAGTTACTGTCTCCTCAAATTCTGGCCAGTCATCCAGGTAGTTGCTTACAGGATCATCAATATTTAGTGTCCCTTCTACATGCTGCATTGCAATTGCATATCCCAAAAACTGCTTTGTTACTGAGCCGATGTTATACACCATTTCCGGATTGTTTGGAATATTGTAAGCCATGTTTGCCAGCCCGTATCCCTTCTGAAAGATAATCTCTCCATCCTGAAATACCCCAACAACCATCCCGGGTGTCGTGTCATTTATAGCTGATGGAATCATTTCATCGATTTCGTATTCAAGATTCAGCCGCTGGCCAAAATTATTGCATGCAGTACCTGCGATTAAAAACGAGATGATTACTATTAAAAGAGAGTTCCGATAAATCATATCCGATATTTTCATTTAAGATTAATGGTATATAGGTATATCAAGGATAATTTGCACGTCACAATAGATTATTTACAGCGATGCATGAAAGTCACTCTTGCTATTATCAAAAGATGGACGCTTTTTATGAAAAAAAATTCTAGACTTCTTACTAATTCAATGATCAGATAACTTTTCAGTAAATATTACCGTAGGTGTATTGAATACCATATTGATATATCTTCTGAAGACAATTAATGATTTCTGAGCTGACCCCCCCTCCATTTTTAAAATTGCAAAATGAGTATGAAAACTATCCGAACTATTTTCATTCTGCTGCTTATCGCAGGATGCTCTTCTCAATCCGGCACTGATTCGGATCTCTTAACCGAAAGGATTAACAGAATAGAAAACGGACTTCAACCAAATCTTCAGATTGAAGGAGATAGTGTACCCGTTTTTAATATTAATGAGAGATTAAATGAACTTGGAATTCCCGGGGTAAGCATTGCAGTACTTCATAATGGCGAAATTGAGTGGGCCAAGGGATATGGTATAGCAGATAGCTCAGAAAACCGCAGTGTTACGACTGAAACGATGTTTCTTGCAGGATCTATAAGCAAACCGGTAGCAGCAACACGTGCACTTCAACTCGCTGAAGAGGGGACGATTGAACTGGACACAAATGTTAATAATTACCTTACCAGTTGGAAAGTACCTGATAATGAATTTACAGACACAGAAAAAGTCACAACCCGACGAATATTAAACCATACTGCAGGACTGACAGTCTGGGGGTTTCCCGGTTATGACAAGGGCGACACAATACCCAGTGTACCTGAAGTTCTGGACGGCATGGGAAATACAGACTCCGTGCGTGTCTATAAAGAACCGGGCGAAAGCTGGATGTATTCCGGAGGTGGTTACACTGTGATGCAGCTGATGATTACCGATCTCGAAGGGAAATCTTTCCCTGATATCATGCAAACCAGTGTTTTGGACCCATTAGGCATGACATCGAGCACATTTGATAACCCGCTCCCGCAAGAGTACCACAATATCGCTGCAACAGGATATCGGGCAAATGGGGCTGAGGTTGAAGGCAAATGGCCTGTCTATCCTGAGATGGCAGCTGCCGGACTTTGGACAACCCCATCTCAACTCATATTGTGGGGTGGAGAAATACAGCAGATCCTGCAATCACAAGAAAATGGATTACTGAAAGCTGAAACGGTCAATGAAATGCTCACTCCGGGCATGAATGACCATGGTTTGGGCCCTGGGGTGAATGAGTATACGTTTGGCCATGGTGGGGCCGATGAAGGATTTCGCGCAAACCTTATTGTCTGGAAAGAAATACCAATGGCGGTGGTTGTGATGGTGAATTCCGACAATGGCAGCATTATCAATGAAATTCAGTTGAGTGTTGCTAAGGAGTATAATTTGCCGGGAATAGAGCCTCAAACAAAAATAGTTAATGAGCAATCTAAAGAAGAGCTGCAGAGATATTCAGGAAAATATAGATTTCCTGAGTTTGGTATCGTCGATGTTCGTGTAAAGGAAAATGGACTTGAACTGATTGCCGACTTTTCGGACGAACCCATCTTCCTTCTTCCAGAATCCGATAGTACGTTCTTCAATCGAACCACCGGGAATTCTTTCAACTTTGTATTTAAGGATGATTCAGTTAAAGCAATGGGTGTTAATCAGTTAGAAGCTGAAAAAATTGAATAGCTATGTTAAGAAAGAAGGATTTAAAGTAAAGTACAGTGTTGGATAAAAAACGGTATTTATACTTTTAAAAACCCGGTGGCTATTTGGCAATAAGTGAAATCAAGTGGATTACCCAGTCACGTCCAAAAGAGATCGAACAATATTGAAATAAAACTATCCGGAGATCAACACGTCTTCGAAGAAAATCAGGCTTTAAGAGAAAACGGGTATTCAACTGCAGGTTATTTCTATTTAAAACAGAATAGCTGGACTGATAACTATTATAAACTTTTGAAAGCTGAGATCGGTCTTTTCCTGTACCGTCATCCAGATTCAGAACTTGCAAAACAAGTTGCAGACGAGACAATTGCTGACTTCGATCTAAATAAAAAATACCGGGATTATTATAGCTATGGATTTTACGTTGCAAAGAAGAATTAACGGAGTGTAACCCACAAATTCTCTTTACTTTCAAAGAAACATTCGACCCGAAACACCCGTATCTGCCATCGCCCAATGATTTGTATGCCTCAACGGAATCTTTGAAAATTTGGAAGCATGAATAAAAAGAAAAAAACGCGACTCATCAGAATCACTCTCTTTGTCGCCACCGTTCTTTCCCTGTTTTTCGTCCCGTGGATATTGGTCTGGACGTGGATGCAACCGCTGCCCGATACCGTTCAGGAACAGGTAGACGACGCCATTGAGCTGGGTTTTGAGGGGATGATTGTCTATGTGGATCAGGGCGGACAAGAGCCGGACCATTACGCTGCAGGATGGAAGAACAGAGAAACCAAAATTCCCGCAGATCCGCAGTCACTATTCAAGATTGCCAGTATTGGCAAGCTGTATGATGCGGTTGCTATCACCAGGCTAGTAGGCGATGACAGCCTTTCGTTGGATGATACTCTCACGGACCATTTTCCTGAGCTTGCCGGAAAAATCGAGTACGCAGATGAGATAACCCTTAGGATGATGGTTCAGCACCGGAGCGGTATCCCCAACCTGACCAACACACCCAATTTCTGGACAGATCCTCCCGAAAACAATGAGGAGGCACTTGAGCGGGTAATTGGTCTCCCCGCCAGCTTTAAACCCGGCGATGGCTACGAGTACTCCAACACAAACTATTTACTGCTCAATATGCTCGTTGAAAATGTGTCCGGCATGAGCCATTTCGAGTACATTAAGAGAGAAATACTGGAGCCGCTAGGGTTGCAAAACACATTCGGCTCCATTCACGACGTAAATATGGGCGATGTGATGAGCGGATACTATGCGGGCGTTGAGGAGGATATCAAGACAGTCGACTACGCATCGATGCTGGCTACTGCAGAAGATCTTGGCATATTCCTGCGGGCTTTGAACGATGGTTCCTTGTTTGATGGTGCCGAACAGGAGATCTACTCCTCCATCTACCGCTACGAACACACCGGCCTCATCCCCGGCTACCAGAGTATTGCCAAATACCATAAGGACATCGACACAGTGATTATTCAATTTACAAACACGACAGATTTTGAGGGCTACCAATGGAGTCTGTCCGAGATAGTCTACGATCGTATTGTTGAGGTCGTAAGACGAAGTACTGGATGAGTTAACTAAAACTCACCGCTATCGACATCTTTAAGAAATCTCACAATCCCGTTGATGTATGTTTTCTGGTCGTCATACTGCGACAGATGGCTTCCATCCGAACAGTGCAGGTAGCGGCCGTTCTGAACTTCACCCGCCATCCACTCCATATGTTTGGGGTCCATCGTGTCGTGGGTGCCGCCAATGGTTAAAGTTGGAACGTTGATTTTGGACAGATCTTTGGTTCTGTCCCAGTCTTTCAGGGTTGCATCGCCGGTGATACCAAATTCGCTTGGCCCCTGCATATACACGTAAACCTCCTTGTTCAGATTGGCAAACGTCCGCATAATAGAGTTAGGCCACTTATCCAGTGGCATTCGCAGCACATGCTCGGTGTAGTGGTGGGTCATGAGCAGCTCTTCGTACCGGGGATTTTCAAAATCCTTCTTCTCCTCAATCTGTAGTATCTCCTTAAAAACCTCATCCGGCATTCGAGGTCCGAGGACTTCTTTCGCGTATTTATTATATGCCTTCACATCTGCCATCATGTTGGATATGATCAACCCTTTCAGCTTATCCTGATGCGCCAGTGCATACTCCATAGCCAGAATACCGCCCCATGACTGACCCAGCAGAAAGAAATTTTCCTTGTTCAGATCCAGTGCTTTTCGAACCTGCTCCACTTCATCCACAAACCGGTCGATCGTCCAAAGCTCCTCACCGCCTGGCTGCTCGCTGTAGTGAGATCCCAGCTGATCGTAGTAAATATATTCGATTCCCTCGTACGGCAGATATCCGTCAAAACACTCATAAAGTTCGTGGGTGGCACCCGGACCGCCGTGCAGCAGAAGTACTTTTATTCTTGGATTATTCCCCACCCGCTTGGTGTATACTTTAAATTCTCCTTGGGGAGTTGAAATCGGAATCATATTGATGCCGCCTGTAAACTGGTCGTTTGAGCCTGAATAATCTAAATAGTCATTTGCTTCTATCATGATGGGCGTCGCTTAATTGATTGTTTTTGATTCTCATAGATAACCAACCAGGTTGAAAAAAGAAAGAGGCTGTATAAGGGTCTGCTTTTATAAGAAAATCAGGTACACATTTTCAAAAAGTCCTCCCTTCAAATCAAGATATAAATCAACCTTCTATGTGCCTAACTACACTGCATAAGCCACGAAGACAAGCTCAATTTTAATAGCACCTTTACTCTTCGTGTTCCTTCGGGCCCTCGTGACTTCGTGGCCAACCATCCGATTTCCGGACAACTACAACACTTCAATATCTACCACGAGGGCGCTAAGACGCGAAGTACGCGAAGGTATAATTGATTTTTAAGTTAAACTGCGTAAATATCATTGCATTGATTACATTCATCGATAATTAATACCAAAACTAGTTGATTTGAATAACTATGTGCAGATCTATTTTATTTGAATCAAAGTCACACATCTTTACAAAAAGTAACTTAATCACCGTTTCATGAAGACTGCTCTGAAAATTATTGGCATCATCCTTACTATTCTCATTCTCGCAGGTGTAGCGGCTTATGTTGCATGGTTTCACAACACCGAAGAACACACGCTTCAGCTGAACCCGTCTGAGGTTTTCTCAGAAGAGAGAGGGGACGACTACCTGATCATCAACGCCAATATTATTGATGTTGAAAATGGCACGGTCTTGGAAAACAGGCATCTGCTGGTTCAGGACGGACGATTTGAACGTATTTTTGAGGGCTCCATCCCTGACAGCCTTTCACAAAACTTCGCAGTTGTAGACGCCGAGGGCCGATACCTGATGCCCTCCATGTTCGACATGCACGCTCACCTGAATAGCGGCGGACTTATCCCCCCGGATGACACAACCCGGCTGATGGCGCTCGAGCAGTTTGCCCGATATGGTGTGGGCACCATCTTTACACTAGGCGGCATGGGATTCAACCAGGAGGTTACGGCCGATCTGATTCAGCAGCAGAAAGACAGAAAGCTGGTTGCACCCAGGATTTTTGCCGCGGGCGATTTTCTCACCTCACCGGGCGGATACCCGATACCATTTCTGGCACAAATGCTTGGTAAACCTGCAGAAGAGCTTGACCTCGAGAAACAGGGCATAATTGAAATCACCGAATCCGCAGATCTGGAGCCCATCATTTCTAAAAAACAAGAGCTTGGGTTGAACGGAGTAAAGGTAATGGTCGAATCCAGACTAGGAGGAGCCACACCCGAGAGCCGCATCTCAAATGAGACGGTTGAACGGATTGCCCGAATGGCTTCCGAGTATAATCTCCCGGTATTTGCCCACGTCACAAATCGGCCTGATTTTGAAGCCGCAGTAGATATGGGAGTGGATGTGATTGCTCATAACGTAAGTGCCGACTCATTGACAAACGCCAGGGATCACATCAACAAAATGAGTGAAGACTCTATTTACATCACCCCCACCCTGCTGATGAGCTACCGGGTAGAGTTTTTGAAGTCAGCAGAAATGCTGGACGACCCGTTTTACCTGCAGTATAGCTCCGAGCGAACCAATCGCAGCATGAAGAACTGGCCTATTCGTCAGATGATCGCAAGCAACATGGGTGGCAGTGCTGAAGCCAAGAAACAGCAAGTGCTGTACAATATCTCCCAGCTTCATGAGGCGGGCGTGCCTGTTATGATGGGAACCGACGCTGGAAACGCAACGATGTTTCCAGGCTACAGCGCCCACAAAGAGCTTGAATTCATGGCCGATGCTGGCATGACAGCCGCCGATATTTTACAGTCAGCCACAATCATACCCGCCCGTTTTTTAAAGATGGATGAGACAATGGGCAGCATCGCAGAAGGGAAAGTTGCCAGCCTCATCATGCTGGATGAAAACCCGCTTGAGGATGTCAGTAATACTCAATCTCTGAACCTCGTGATGCTTGAGGGCTACTGGCTGGATTGAGCGTCTCCCAATAATCATTTCTTTTAGATTAGGCTACACAAAAGATTACTGCTGTTTATGCTATCATTGATTGGTAATTTTTCATTTTACTTAGTTAGCAATTATCATGGATTTTTACCGTATTAATTCTAACTTTCAGCGTTTATCAAAATTACCTCTTAAGAATACATCATCAAGAAACAGTGAAAGCGAGTCGTTTTTCCTTCTTACTCTTATTCATTGCCTGCTCACTTGCGTTGAGCAGCTGCATCATCTACAAAAATCAGAATATCGACAACCGAATGGAGGAAATTGAGCAGACGCTTGAACCTTTGGGCGGTGAGCCGATAGCTGTTGTTTTGAAAGAAATCGAACCACTCGAACTGGGAGAACCAATGGAGATCAGACAAATCAATGACTCAACTGAAGAGTACGAATTTCACAGGAAGTATTTAAGCGGAATAGGTGGATATGACGAGATCCGCCTCGTGTTTATCGATGGATATTTGTCACGTTATTTTGTTGATGCACGGCGTTAAATATTAATCGCAGCATATACATTCTTTGTTAATACATCTGAAATCTCCCGGCAACAAAAAGGTAAAATTGACCGATTATCTTCAATTAAATCCTTTTTCATCCCGACATACTCGATAAATCCTTAACCTTTGATAGATGACTCAATTTCGCACACTGCTTATAGGTTTTTTCCTGATGGCCGCCTTAGGCGGATGCCTCGACATACCAGAGAGGTGCGGCATGGATTACGAGATGACAGAATATGAGTTATGGTCTCTCGACCTAAACGGTTTTTCACTTTCAGAGGAATATCAATGGGAATCAAAAGATATGTATGAGGGCTACAGCACCCGCTTTAAAATTTATGGTATATCGCCTGATGAATCGGTGATCTATTATACAGATGACCGTACTTCTACTAATATCCGCCTTCATAGTCTCAATTTGGATAGCAGAAATACTGAGCTGATAAATACATACGTAGATAGCCGCGATTTCACCCTCTCACCGTCTGGAAATTTATTAGCATACCAAAAGGAGTCAACCGTCTGGATATCAAATGTAAATAGTGAGAACCCACGAAAACTCTTGGAGCGTGACAGCTTACAATTTTTCGGTTCACCTCAATGGTATTTAAGTGACAATAGATTAATTGTTTCTCACTCGACGTTTAATAGCGATCAAGGAATGTGGTTACTGAACGTAAAAGATTCCACATATTCTATCATATCTGACGTGGCATCAACAAATTATGACATCACTAATGATGGGTCACGCATTGTTCTCCAGGGTAGTGAACCGCTTGAGGCCTCACTCATTCGATACAAAAATCTCTCTTCAGAAAGCTTGATTACACTACATGAAGGAACAAACCCACTATTCATTAATAATGGTACTCATGTACTTTTTGAGCAATTAGATGGTCTGTCCATTTCTGATTTGAAAGGTGAACTGAGAAAAATCTACGACAAGCCTCCTGCCGGTGGTAGTCTCTCCAGAAACGGCAGAGTTTCCGTTTCACCCAATTCCCAAACCGTCGCTTATTCAGTATCAGAAGGCCTGTTTATATATCAGCCAGAAGACGATGAGATTCTTTACTCTTTGAGTCCAGACATTTTCTTGCCGGAAAATCAGCAAAACTGGAGTTCAATAAGGATTGACCTATTTGAGATGACTTTCTCACCAGACAGCGAATCACTTTACTTCATAATGAAGCGTCATTTCTTTAGTGATGGGTGTTAAATCCACTAATGTTTTGGCGACCCATTTCTGATATCTACTTATATTCATTTATTAAACTGCCATCTTGACTTTCCCCCTCTGTATTGTACCTTCCTGATGGCATTCCAAAAAGATAAAATGCGTCGTAGAGTGTAATCAGAGTTCCAACATTTTATCACATGATTTAAATATCCACATATATGACATTCAAACCTGAACATCTGAAACAGGTCTCAACCCGGTCCGAGCTGATTGAGCTGGCCCGCGAGCACAATATTCCGATAGACAAAACTATCCGGCAACTGCAATATGAAAAAGAACTGGAGCAGCTGCAGATTGAAATGGTAAATTTACAAAAGTGGGTGGCCCGAACAGGCCGGCGGCTGGCGATCATTTTTGAAGGACGCGATGCCGCCGGTAAGGGTGGCTCTATCAAACGGTTTAAGGAACATCTGAATCCCAGATCGTCTCGAGTAGTGGCTCTATCAAAGCCCACTGCAGTTGAGCGGGGCCAATGGTATTTTCGGCGCTATATCAAGGTGCTGCCCAACCCCGGCGAAATGGTATTTTTTGACCGCAGCTGGTATAACCGTGCCGTCGTTGAGCCTGTCATGGGTTTTTGCAATGAAGAAGAGTACGAACAGTTTATCGTTCAGGTACCGGAATTTGAACATCTGCTATACGAGGACGACCTGATCATCATCAAATTCTGGTTTTCAATTTCCCGTAACGAACAGCAAAAACGGTTTGAGTCCCGGCTGAAAAACCCATTGAAACAATGGAAATACAGCCCGGTAGACATGAAGGGGCAAGAGCTTTGGGACCGCTACACGCATTATAAAGAGCAGATGTTTGCCAAGACCCATACAAATTACAGCCCCTGGACCATCGTTCGTGCAAATGATAAGAAACAGGCCCGGCTGGAAAGTATGAGATATGTACTTTCACGCTTTAACTATGATGGGAAAGGAGAGTCCAAAGCTACATTGCTACCCGACCCTAATCTTGTGATGCAGTACCATCGCAGCGCTAAACAAATAGATATTTAATTTCTATGAAACTCACTAAAGAAGATCTCGAGTTACTGAACTCAAAACTAGGTCACTATGCCCTTCTCCGACGTTCCAAGCCGAAGGTGAAGCGGGCGCTGGCTGAAGTGCGATATGCACACAGCCTTCGAAAAGAGCAGGAAGAGCTCATCAAACTGCAGCAATGGGTCATCGAAAATGATAAAAAAGTGGTCGTGCTGTTTGAAGGTCGTGATGCGGCGGGCAAAGGTGGGGCTATCCGCCGGCTCACGGAACGCATCAACCCGAGACATTATCGAATTGTGGCGCTGAATGTTCCGACTGAAGATGAGCGCAGACAGTGGTTCTTTCAGCGATATATCAGGCAGCTGCCGAATCCGGGCCAAATGGTTTTTTTCGACCGCAGCTGGTATAACCGTGCCGTCGTTGAGCCGGTGAATGGTTTCTGCACCGATGAAGAATATGAGATATTTATGTCGCAGGTCAACGAGTTCGAAAAGATGCTTATTCAGTCAAATACGCACCTCATAAAAATCTATTTCTCCATCACAAAAAAAGAGCAGGCAAGCCGTTTCAAGGATATCAAAAGCAATCCGCTAAAAAAATGGAAAATGACGGCTGTTGATGAGCGGGCCCAGGAGTTGTGGGACGATTATACCACTTACAAAGAGAGGATGTTTGAAAAAACGAATACCAAACATGCTCCCTGGAAAGTGATTAATGCCAACGATAAAGCCCCCGCACGGCTTGAGACAATACAGTATATTCTTGGGAAAATTCCTTATGAATAGTTATCTGATCATTGAAGTATAGCGAAGGTTTTAAAGAACGCCTTCATTGGTTTTCGATAGTTGTTGACGTATAAGTTTTTATCCTTCTTCAATTAATTGCAGTTCTATATTGATTTGTGTGAGTGGTGTTATTAATTGCGTATAAATCTGTTGAGGCTGTTCAGCTATCCGGCCTCCGATTTGTGCAGGTGGTGTCTGCACATTTTAACACGCATGCGATGGGTGTAAAAACTTACCGGCCGAATATAATTTACATGGACAAAGCGATGCGGACCTTCGTTTTTACATCGTAAAGTGTTCAAACGTGCCCGCCGGATCAAATCTTTAGCCGGCGGGTTTTGGATACTTTTGACCATTCAAAAGTATCAGGAAAACACGAAAAGCTTATGATTTGATTACTTGATATTGATCATTGTTCAAGTGTCTGAGATTAAACATTTTTTGTATAGTAATGTTTGTTGTGAGTTAAATCTGAGTTTTAATTTACGCACGCAGATCGACGGAAAATCTTGTTCATTTTGCCTTGATGCAAAACGAACCAAAAAATC
>CAZVEP010000099.1:0-11702 GCA_964625635.1 uncultured Rhodohalobacter sp. | reverse complement strand
GGGTCGGTTGCGAAATATTTGCTGTATGCCATCGGTGAGATCCTGCTGGTTGTTCTTGGCATTCTCATCGCCCTGCAGATCAATAACTGGAATGAAGACGCCAAGACAAGGGGCTCGATCAACGGTGCACTAATGGAAGTTGTGCAGGATTTGGAATCTGATGTTAAGGTCTTATCTGATGAAATAGTAAAAAGAGAAAATGATCTTCAGGCACAGTTGCGTGTCATCCGCTTTTTAGAGTCTGATACGCAAAGGTACGATTCACTTTATACTGATCTTGGCCATGTACTTTTAAAGAGAAATACTCCCCTGTTATCGAATGGGTACGATTTACTGAACGATATCGGGATCTCCCAGCTGAAGGACGCTACCCTCAGGGAGCGGCTGGTAATATATTATGAAGTCATTCATGAAGAGGTTGAAAATGAAATTGAGGACGATGAATTCGAATTTGAAGAGAATTGGTTGCCATATGTACGCAATCATTTTCGTGAGTGGGAATTTGGTGAATTTGCCTATCCAAACGACGATGATTATGTATTTAACGACTCCTATTTTTTGACCTCACTTAAGATAAACTTGAACAATATAAGAGGCACGCTAGAGTCTCATAGAATCGCACTAAATCAGTCAGTGAACCTGATTAAACTTATCAATGAGAGACAAATATAATGCTGCGGTTCTTCCGACATATCCGAAAACGACTTATGGAACAGAATAAAGTTCGTACATACATTTTTTATGCTGTGGGTGAAATAGCCCTGGTCATGATCGGGATTCTGCTGGCACTTCAGGTGAATAACTGGAATGAGGGGCGTGCAAACCGGGTGCTTGAGCAGCAGATGCTGATGAACCTGAGGGATGAAATAATTACTAACCAGAGGGAACTGAAAAGGGATAATGAACTGAATAGAAATTCGCTGGACGCCTGGTATCAGTTGCTGGATAAAGACAGGCTAAATTATTCACCTGAGAAAACCGACAGACTGATTGGGCAGGCCTATAATTTTGCCACATTTGATGCCCGCACAGGGGTAATTGATGAAATAATTGCTTCGGGCAGCCTCAGGCTGATTCGGGATGAAAAACTAAAATTTATGATCAGTCAGTGGTCAGGTGAGATGAATGATCTAAGAGAAGATGTGGTCATTCGCCGGGATTTCTGGATCAATGTAGTACAACCTCTTTTTCAGAAGTTTATCCCCACCCGTAATTCAGATCACAGCCAAGTCAGAAGCGATTATAACCGGGAGATTAAAATTTCACCATTGAAAATTGACCCTGGGGCTTATGATCGTTTTTTTAACTCAGTGGAAGTAGACGGAACCATCCATTCGTCTTATCTAAATCAGTCTTTTGTATATATCAATGAGTTGAATATAGCGGAAGATCTGGATGAATTTCTGCATATAGTAGAGTCTAACCTCGATGATTAGATTCTTCCGACACATCCGAAAACAACTTATGGAACAAAATAAAATCCGTACTTACATCCTGTATGTTATCGGGGAGATCCTATTGGTAGTAATTGGGATTCTCATCGCCCTGCAAATAAATAATTGGACTGAGACCCAGAAAAACAATGTGCGGGAACAAATACACTTGTTTAATCTTCGCATAGATTTACAAGCAGATTCCTCAGGGCTGGCTCGCTTAAATGCCGACCTGCAACAGGCTTTGTATGCTAAAATAAAATTTGAGGAGAGTGTAGAATTCCAAAATTTCGGTTCCGATTCATTAGTGAAATATTTCAAAGATCAGTATTTCATACTTACCGACTTTATCCCAAATTCCACAACCATCGACGAATTAAAGAACAGCAGCGGGCTAAACCTCATATCGAATTCAAAGTTGCGCCGACAAATTGTATCGCTTTATAACACTTATGAGGATTTGAAGATGAAGCTCAGGCTGGGTACAGAAAAGACTCAACTAATATTAAGGTACTCAAGTGACAAGATGGATGACATTAATAATCCCACAGATAATGAAATATCGGATTTACTTAGAGACAGTTTTTTTATAAATCAGACCCGAATCAATTATCTCGGTACCCAGGCATTAGCTATCAATGAGGCATATAAACTAAACCGGGAAGTATTGCAGTTAATCAGCAAGGAAATATAGCATGCTCCGCTTCTTCCGACATATCAGAAAATCGCTTATGGAACAAAATAAAGTCCGTACTTACTTCTTTTATGCCATCGGAGAGATTCTGCTGGTTGTCGTTGGGATCCTGATCGCCCTGCAGGTAAACAACTGGAATGAGGGACGAAAAGCCCTTAATCAGGAACAAGAGATACTGAGTGCCCTTCACAACGAATTCTCTGAAAATCTTCAGGAACTGACATTCGATATTGGCCGTCTGGATACCACCTATCACAATTTAATCGTATTAATGGATCTGATGGCGATGGAAGAACTACCTTCCGGTGTAAATGTAGACAGCCTGATCGCGCTCACCCTGGAAACCCCTACCTGGAATCCCAGCTCCTATGTGCTGAACGATCTTAAAAACTCCGGAAGCATTTCCCGCTTGTCCCGCGCGAATCTGCAATCAAAACTGTTTGCCTGGGAGCGCCATTTCGAGAATGTTAAAGAGATCGTCGGAAGCTTTTCGAACAGCAGTGATGCAATGATTTCTTTTCTCAGGGAGGAGTCTTCCCTTAGAAATATTGACGCTTATCAAAAAAGTATTGTCATCCAGCCATCAAGACTTGGTTTTGACAACAGGGAGTTACTGAAGGATTTGAGATTCGAGAACTATGTGGATGACAAGCTCATCACAGTCAATCAGGCCAGGGATCAATATCTTAAGACGGTTGCTGTTATAGAGGATCTATTGAACTCTATTGATAAAAAATAACGTCAGCTCAACAATGGGAGTAAATGGGCTTGCACTAGGTGCCCGGGTGGAGATGGAATGCTGGGCCTATAGTCCTCAAAGGGATTAGGGAAGCAGCCAAACACTATACCAGAAACCTATACATTCTTTTTCCTACTATAGTGAGAATCAACGATAATTGAATTACCTGAACATCACTTAATGAACGACTGGCGATTAAAATGTTGACTGGCCGGAACTCAAAACTTAACACTCAAATCTGCCCCGATACCTGCTCCGGATAATGCACCAAGTACTGCATCAGAAAGGAAGGAAGGCCAAACTGTGGTTATATTTGCCGCATAAAAAACAGTATGATTATTATTGATATAGATTTCACAAAATCTCCTTACTCGTTTATGGTTCTTCCGCACGGGTACCCTCTCTTGTTTCTGTTTTCTTATTTTCAAAATATGTTTCCGGAAACTCAACCGACCAGATACCGCGCAACTCTCCAATCTCAAACCCGGTTGCTTCATCATCGGGATATAGCTGCCTGATCAATTCAAGATTCTTTTCCTGAATCTGGGCACCCTCGCTTCCGTGACAATTCAGGCAAAGCCCTTTATTAATCATTATTGGTGCGTGGTATATGATCTGTTCTTTATCTTTATATATCCTCGGCTTTAACTCTTTTTGATCTTCATCCCGGCCCGGTCCCTGATCTTCAAGTTGAGACAGATAGCTGCGGATGGTTTTCATCTCCAGTGAGTCGGCACGATTAGCCGGGTTTCGGGGGCGATGTGACGCACGCCGCAGTTCAACACTATGGTGCGCGGATAGAGAATCTGTGATCGGAAGTGCCTCAACATTGCAGAATTGCAGGGCATAACTGATGCCCCCTTCCTGAACGGCCTGACCCAATTTTGAACTTAGCGACTGAAATGCATCCCGGGTGATAGTTCTTCCATCTTTTATAATAGTCGTTGTGTCTACAGGGACGGAACGATCAGCTATAGTCTCATCATGCTGAGGCGTGCATCCTGCGAGTAGCAGTAGAATGATCGGTATGAGAATATATCTTTTCATTAATGTACATTTTGTGATTCATATTTATTGATTAATCCCGACTCCACATCACTCTCAAAAAATAATCTGCGTTAATAGAGAAATCAAACTCCACCTGGTTGGCAGCGACCAATCGTTGTGTCAGTAACTGAATATCAAACCGGTTATACCTGAGCTGATCCTCCTCCGGAGTTAACAGATGAAACAGGTGTTTGGCTATCTGCCGCGCCGCATGTTGTCTATCATCAAACATGAGTGACCCTTTCTTATTCTTTAAAAATCTCACAGCTGGTTTCTGTTTACGGCGTTTTGGTTATTTCATGTGATTAGTCATCGCGCACCAATCCCTTCTTTTTAGCCTGTATACTGTATCTTGTGTGTGGAACAGCCTCCAGCCGGCCTTTTGAAATCTGTTTGCCAGTGGCCATACAGACGCCATAGGTCTTATTTTCGATCCGTTCAAGAGCGTCATTTATCTGTTCGATATATTTACGGGTGCGCTCGATGAGCTTAAAGTTGGTCTCTTCTTCTTCAACGTCTGACCCCACATCGGCTTCATGGTGGGTGAGTGCACTATACTCTTCATCATCTGACGCCATGATATTATCCAGATTTTCTTGCAGCGCATCAAGTTCAACCCTGGCATCTTTTCGATTTTTCTCGAGTAGATTCCTGAAATAATCCAGGTCTATATCTGTCAGGGGTGTCTTGATATCAGGGTTTTCGGGATAAATGTTCTGTGTAGATTTCATAACAGGCTCCTTTTAATTGAAAAAAGTAGCTCAATAGTTAAGTACAAAAATCCTGTAAAACAGGCCATGGTGAAATATTGAAAAGGTTTGTAATGATTACGATTACAAAGCTTTTACACGGTGTAGAAGTGGTTGATCAGACAAGTATTCAGGTATTGTCAATTTGAGACGATCCATCTCCGAAATAGCGTGCGGTATGTAGAAAATGAACAACAATTGTCAGGGGTCACTCTATTGAGGAAACAAGCCCCTTTCTGAAAAGCTCAGGATAATATACGGAGGGCTTGGTGCAGGGATTCTGACGCCCGTCGATCTATCCTGCTACTGAAGAAGCCAGTGGTTTTGTATGAAGTTCCATTACATGATGAAGCATTTGATCAATAAGCGTGGTTTGTTGATGAACCAGACTATCTAAATCACGGGGATCACCATCCATAAGCATGTAAAGGCAGGCCAATTCTGATAGCTTCCAATCTTTAAAGGTGCCATTTGAACTCCCCCGATAAACTTTTAAGAAATGATTGTCAGTTTCATGATGAAGCGTTTTAAAGATCTCTATGGCTCGGTGTACCGATACCTCAATCATTTTGAGTTCTTCCGAATCAACAAATTGAAGCAGGTCACTTGCATAGTATCGGCAATTGAGGTTCTGGAGCATTTCTTGAAATTGAGAAATCCCATCGAATCTGTAATCATTGTACGTGGTTGGCAAATTGTTCATGAGATTTATGAATATATCTTAAATATTTGTGACAGCAATTGGTTTGACTCAGCCCTATTGCTGTCTTTAGATTATAATCAACGGGTGCTTATTCCGTCGCTGTATCAGACTCGTTGTCTAAGACGATCAAAAAGCCCTTCATACCTGCGGCATAATGCCCTGGAAAGCTGCACAGATATTCGTATTCGCCAGGCGTTTCAGGAGCTGTAAACACAATCTCTGTAGTTTCTCCCCCGCCTACCATTTCTGTATGGGCCAGTACCATGTCACTTAGCGCGGGTGGTAAATAGTCCTGTTCCTGTGCTTGCTGTGCTTGTCGAACGTATACAGTTGGATCGGCATCGGCCGTCATCAGCACCCAGTTATGCGACATGGCCGACGGCGGAAGCTGGCTGCGGGTTGTAAGTCGTATTCGTATCTCTTCGCCTGGCTCTGCTTCAATGGTTTCAAGCAAAAGCAGTCCACCTTGCGCGCCCGTACTCTGTCCAACGGTAATTCCCTCCATCTCCTGTTCCACAGCAAACTTCATGTCATCAATTCCAATGATATTGATCGTCCTTATATCATCATTCATTGCCATAGTATCAGAACTCTCCTCCTGAGCCCCTGAAGCGTCCATGTCTTGCTGCCCGGAATCACCTCCGCTGCAGGCAAACATAAAAAGGGTTAGCAGATAGATGATTGATAAGAGGGCAGATGATGTCATATTCGGCTTTAGCATTTTGTTCTCACTGGTTTTTGAAATTTTGATGTCTCATTTACTTTAAAAAATAAACGATTTATGCTCTATCAGTGTGAGTCATATTTGTTAAAAGCTATAAGGGATTTCACTACAAAATACTCAGTTTGTAGGGGGTGAAACGGACTATTTGGGATGACAAGCTATCAGGTGCTTTTTTTGGGATTGAACACTCGCATGAAAGATTAAATAGTTCTGCTGATGACAAATAGATCTGAAAATGACTACATCTACAAGCAGACTATCTTACAAATATTCGTTAAGAATGGTTACAGAACAGTTTATGATACGTGTGTAATATCTGTTGAATGAGTAATTGAGAAAGGCGTGATGCTGGTAGCAGACAGTTACTACTGCACGACGGGGCTGGTTTGAGAAAAAATAGTTTAAATACATATCATGGAAAGAGATCTCCGATATTGTAGAAGCTAAACGCGAAAAAGTTAATGTTTAACAGGAGATAGATGAAATGAAGTAATACAAGTGACTCCCAATAGACGTTAAGTAAGAATTTAGCTGAGAGTTCACGTTTTATTATCACATAACCATCCCGCCTATTTAGCTTGAAACCTGAGTTCGATTCTAAAATATCAAAGAAATACATTGGGTTGTCCAAAAAGGGCGTCATCCCGCGCTCCCGCAACGGGATCCCCTCGGGAGAAGCGGGATCTCCCATCGTTATAAAGGCAGGAGGTGCCGGATCGGGGTCCGGCATGACGGTATTGAGAATGAAATATCTCAACAAACGCCCTTTTAAACGACTCAATTAACATATTATGAATCGAACTCAGGTTTGAACTAATATGTAATCTGACACTCCATCGTGTGATTGATCACATTATGAGTAAAATAGTTTCATTCCCTGACCTCAATCCGAACACCATCTTCAATGCGTTCATCAGGGTGGGTAATCACACGTTCACCAGTTGTAAGGCCATCAATAATTTGTGTTCGCAATCCGCTTTGGCGCCCTATATCTACCTGTCTTAGCTGTGCGTTTCCGTCAGCTGCTACAAAAAGGGCCCACTGATCTCCCTCTATCCGGAATAAAGATGACGAAGGAACCTGGAGTACATCATCACCCTGCCAGATTATAAATTCTGCAACCACCCGGTATCCATCGCCAAGGGGCCTCCATGTATTGAAGTGAGAAAGGATATCCATTATCACGGGTACACGTTGTTCCTCAACACCCAGGGCAGAAACTTGAGTAAAGCCTGAAGGTTCAACAATCGTTACAATTCCCTCGAGAAGAGTATCCGTACCCCAGCGTTTAATGCGCACCCTTGTTCCGGGGTTTATTTTAACAGCATCGGTAGATAGCAGATCAGCACGTATTTCCAGTGACTGTGGATTACCAATCTCCATCAAAGGCATGCCGGCCTGGATGGGACCTTCACTTTCGTGATGAATTTTTAAAATTTTTCCATCTGCTGGTGCAGTGATGGGTATTTGTTCCTGATTTCCAGGCGTCTGGAATGATTTAAGTGCTGAGGTTGCAGCGTCTACATTGTGTTCTGCCACTTCAACTGAAAACTCAGAGGATGTGAGATGTGCGGAGGCACGGCGGGCCGCAAGTTTCGCGTTGTCTAAGACTTGAGCACTTCCAATTCCGTCATCAAACAGGTTTTGAATGCGTTCAAGCTCTTTATTGGCCAGTTGCTTCTCCATTTCAGCAAGGCTGTATGACTCTTCTGCCTGCCTGAGGCGAGCCTTTGCCGACTCAAGCTGAGCTAATGCAACTTCTCGCTGCCGTGCACTAATCATGTCGGGAACGGGCTGCACACGGAATAGCTCATTTCCATCGGACACGGAGTCTCCAACCTCATGCTGAACCCTGAGAATATAGCCGGTTACAGGCGCTGAGATTACAAACCGGTCTTTCACACGGGTAATACCTTCCTCTTCAAGGGTAACTTCCATGGGTGCTTGATTTACCTGTTCAACACCAACCTGAACAGGTGAAGGCAAAAATCCCCAAACGATCAAAAATAGCAGGGCAATAATTGATAGTGCTAGTATGACATTTCGTTTTGTAATATTAAATTTCATAGTCTATTCCCGTGTTTTTAGTACGCCAATTAAGTCGAGACGGTTTAGCCGTCTGCGAATGAGCATGCCTGATAAAAGTGCCGAGACAATAACAACCACGGCTGAGAGAGCAAACGTCGCACGGCTGATATTCATAGGAATGCGGTATAGCTCTGTTTGTAATGACCACACAATGAACCAACTCAATCCGGCGCCAAACAGAAAGCCAACCGGTATGGCCAACAGGACAAGAACGGTTAGTTCACCTAACAGAATATATGATATTTCACCCCTTCTGAAACCCAGCACCCGGAGGCTCGCAAGTTCCCTGCTCCGTTCAGACAGTGAAATTCTTGCATTATTATAAACAACGCTAAAAGCCATAGCTCCGGCAAATAGTGAAATAAAGAGTGCCATAATAAGCCATGTCTGTGCTGTTGAATCATAAAAACGCTGTATGATCTTTTGTTTTGATATTATTTCACCAACAAAAGGACTCTCAGTAAGTGATGCGGTTATCTCTTCTTCAAATGAACGATCTATCAGTAAATAAGCCCCACTTACAACCCGGCGATCTGGAAGCAGCTTGCTTAGTTCGTCAATATCCATGTAACCGCTCAGGCCGATAAACTGTTTAATAAAGCCCGCAACCTCAATTTTGGCGGACTCTCTGCTTCCATCAAGGAATTCAATAGCCAGTGTATCACCTGCCTGAACTTTTAATATCTCTCCAAGTTTTTTAGTGAGTAACAGCCCCCCCTCGGGTACATTTACCGGCTGTTCGTGTTCATCCAGAATTTTTCGAAGCTTCATGTCCTGGGGATATCCCTGAATGGAGGTTAAATGCCTGCGATGGTTATAAATCATCCGAACCGGGACGGTACGATGCGCTTCGCCATAATAAACGCCGGGCATTCGAACCATCTCCATAAGTGCATGGTCTGAAATATTATCCCGAAATGAAACGCCAAGATCAAAGGGTTGTGCCTTGCGAAAGTCGGTTTCAATCAAATATTTTACTGAATCATTGCTCATCCGGCCTACCACCATTAAGGCTGCGGCAAATGCAACGCCCAGGATTCCGAAAATAAATTTAACCCGTTGCCGGCCAATCTGACGCAGAACCATTTTTGTGGGTTGGTCGAGGTATTTGGCAGCCCCTAGCTTTTCTAAAATACTGCGGTGATAAAGTTTAGGCGGTTCAGGGCGCATTGCCTCTGCAGGGGGCAGAGCTACAGCATCTCTAACAGAGAAATAAGCCCCGCTGTAGGCTGCCAATGCACTAATAATTGCCGCTACTACAACATCCCATGGATTAATAACAAATTTGAGGTAAGGGAATCGGTAGAAGTTGGCGTAAATCGCTGATAGTTCCTGACCGAGGTAGTATCCAAATATAATGCCACCTATTAGACCTATCAAAACAATGACTGAAATCAACAGCACAAAGTGGGTGCCAATTTCCCTGTTTCTATATCCAAATGCTTTCAGAATCCCTACCTGCTCACGCTGTGTTTTAATAAGCCGGCCTATGACGACGTTAAGCAGAAATGCGGCAACAGCGATAAAAATGGTAGGAATGATGGTTGCTGTTTGACCAAGCTGTTTAAGTTCTTCAGATATAAAGAAATGTGAGTTTTGATTCTCTCTTGAAATGGCTCCAAGTCCTCCATATGCCTCAAGAATCAGGTCCAGCTGTGTTATGATATCTTCAACGCCGGCATCCCGGGTTACAGATAAGACCACATTGTTGAATGCGCCTTTCATATCGTAAGCGGCTGCAAGCGGGGAACGCCTCATCCATAGTATACCAAACCGCTTGAGGTCCGGGGAAAGGCTACCCGGCTGCCCCTGGTAGATAAACTCCGGACTAAGGCCGATGCCCACAATTGAGAGTGTTTTTTCTTTTCCGTTGATCACGGCCTGCAGCTTGTCGCCTATCGAAAAACCATGTTCTTCTGCAAAACCGTCACCTAATACAATTTCATTTTCGGTATATGGGGTTGGCAATCGGCCTTCCCGTAAATAGAGCCTGTTGAGCAAGGGCTCTCGCTCATCGGGTAGTGAGATAACCATTCCGGTAACGGTTTCATCAAATCCTTCAACCTCCAGGTTAAGGCCGGATTGTATTCTGGTTTCAACCCGGTTAACGCCCTCAATTTCACGAATCTGTTCAGAGACGGAATTAGGGGCCCGTTTCAAAGAGGCAAACACGTTTGCGAAATAATAATCCTGATAGTACGATTGTTGAGTTTCCCGGAGTGAATCGAGGGTGCTAAGGAAGGTGATGTATGTGGCCGCTCCACATGTAATCATGAGCGCAATAACCAATACCATGCCCCGCATGCTTGATAAGTCGCGCAGTAATTTTTTGTTTATTGCTCGCATAACATCACCATGTCATTTCATCCGGAGATGTTTTATCCTCGTTGATTTCAATCTCCGAAATCTTTCCGTCATGCAGATTAATAATACGATCTGCCATGCCACCAATGACGACGTTGTGGGTAATTAAAACAGTTGCAGTACCAAGATTTTCGTTTACTCTCTGGAGGGCTTTAAGAACAACAACCCCCGTTTTTGAATCCAGGGCTCCGGTCGGTTCATCACACAGAAGTACATCCGGGTTTTTTGCAACAGCCCTGGCAATGGCAATGCGCTGCTGTTCACCGCCAGAAAGTTGAGCCGGAAAGTGATCCATTCGATCTCCTAAATCTACAAGTGAAAGTGCATCCTCGGGTGTCATCGGATCATCCGCAATCTCAGTTACTATGGCGACATTCTCTCGAGCTGTAAGGCTTGGAATAAGGTTGTAAAACTGAAAAACGAATCCAACGTTGAGGCGTCTGAAGTTTGTAAGCTCTTTCTCCGATGCGTTCGTTAGATCAATGTCGCGATAGGTTACGTGTCCGCTGGTGGCTGTATCGAGCCCTCCCATGATATTGACCAACGTTGACTTTCCGCTACCCGATGCACCGAGGAGAACAACCACCTCATTGCTGTAAATATCTAAATCGATACCTCTGAGAGCCTTGACGCGGACTTCTCCCATTTGATACTCTTTCGTAAGTCCCCGTGCTGTGAAAATAGGTTTTTTTGATGCTTTGGCAGTCAAGATGCTCGTCTTTTTCCTTTCAAATTAATCAACTTTACCGAAGACTAATGTAGGGCATTCCCTGAAAATCTTACACTTATACCATTAAATGTATAGCTTAGATGTGAAATAAGAATGTTTCTGCACATCCGGAGACGTATGTTTTAATTTCGAATATTTTAAAAAATTATTTTCACCGCAATCAATTTTATGCTGGTATGGAAATTTTTGGATTTAAGGAGTTTTGCTGTCATGGGAATATAGCTTTTTAAATGGGCTGATCTTGTACTTGTCAGTACCCATGTCCTGAAGTGATAACCGAGATTTCTTAAAGTAGTAGTTTTACACTATTCAGTATTCCCCTTCAGACAGAACAATGAACCCAAAATGTACATCTGAAACTGATGAATGACTTATGAACCTGAGTTCGATTCTAAAATATCAAAGAAATACATTGGGTTGTCCAAAAAGGG
>CAZVEP010000098.1:0-12157 GCA_964625635.1 uncultured Rhodohalobacter sp. | reverse complement strand
CGTTGGGTGATTCATTCGACATCAAAGAGTTTCACGATGTTGTTCTGAAAGACGGCAGCGTTCCACTGGTGATGCTGCGCGGGAAAGTGGAGAACTGGATTGAAGAGATAAAACTTTGAACCGCAGATTAGCCGGATTAAGGGATGAACACAGATATTTTTAGATTATTTGAAACCCGTCCCGTTAGGGACGGCATATCGGTAGAATTAATGAACGCAACCCGGGAGCTTCGTGCCGTTAGGTACGATATATGCCGGGCCACACATTTGATCCTTAACCATATCGCGTACCTACGGCACGCCGGATTCAGAGCAGCGCCTTTTTTTACCAATATGTAGTCCCTACGGGACAGATTCCATTAGTGAAATCCCTGAATCCGTGTAAATCCGTGATCCTATGCTAAAATTCTTCCGCACCATCCGAAAAAAACTGATCGAAGAAGATAATGTTCGAAAATACCTCCTCTACGCCATCGGTGAAATCCTGCTGGTGGTGATTGGGATATTGATTGCGCTTCAGATAAATAACTGGAATGAGGATCAGCAAGCCAAAAACCGTATGCTCACAAATATCTTTTCAATTCAGGAGGATATCCGGCTGGAATCACAACTAATCGGGAATGTGATTCAATCCCTTGGTTCCCAGGTTGAATCGGCCGGGAATATTGTACCGATCATGGAGTCGCCGTATGGTGCAGTGCAGGATTCGCTGAAATTTATCCTGGATTTTAATCGACTTGCCGATACACCTATTATTTCCAGGCGATCCAATACCTGGGACTTCCTGAACGCATCCGGAGAGATCTCTGAATTTCCGGATTCAGAACTTCTCAGCATTCTACAGGACTATTATGGTGATTTAGAACAAACAGCTATCAATTTCACAAACACGGCAATCCCCTCCCGTCTGGAATTCCGTAAACTGAAATATGAGCTGTTTACAGATAACGAACACAGAAAGTTTTTCCCTACAAACGCCCCGAAAGCACCCGGCAGCACAGTTTACGATTCGATTTTTAATGATCCGAGGGTTCTGCCTTTATGCAGGTATATCGGAGGTACTGCCAGATTCTTTGAAAATGAATTTATATCTCTTCAAAAGAAATCAATGCATCTCAGTGATTATATCAACAATAAGTATCGTTAAAAAACAATTACCTGCATGAAATTTTCTTTTGAATACTCACTGCTGACCCTGATACTCTCCCAATCACTCCTCTTTTTTTCAGGATGCACTTCAGGAGCGGATCAGAATACCGAAACCGGTCAGCAACAGCCCAACATCCTGCTCATTGTAGCCGATGATTTCGGGTACACAGATCTGAGCGCGTTCAGAGGAGATATCGATACGCCCAACCTGGATTCAATGTTCTTCATTTCAACTCGTTTTAACTTTGGTGATCGGTTCTCAACAGTAGCGCTGGATAATCTCAATTCTTACGGAATTGACATAATTCGGAATAAGGAACTGAGAAATCAAATCATTTTAACCTACGAAGCTTATCCCTACCTGAAGGAAGCACAGAATATTTATACGGATATTATTTTAAGTGCAGGAAAAGACCTGTTAAATACCAGATTTGTAGAGCTTTGGGACGGCGATGCGTCAAATGATGATGTGACCGGAACGATGCACCCGCTAAATTATAATGAATTACTTACGGATCAGGAGTTTCTCTATTTTCTTAGATCGCTGCCCAATCACATGGTCTATTTTGTTGAACGTCCGGTAGAATATACCTTAACGAGAATTGAATCGTCACTTCAAATGATTGAAAGTGAACTTAACAAATAAATAACCCGGCCATTATGCTTCCCTCAAACAAAAAAATAGCATGCGTGTATCAACACAGAGTTTATACCCTATTTTTAATGGCAAGTATGCTGGTTGTCTTGCTGGTAAGCGCTTGCGAGCGTCCGGATAGTGAGGATGAAAACGGAGGTGGCCTTATTGAAGCTTCAATTGGAGAATTGCAATCCAGGCTGGATGATGGTCAGATAATGTCTGTCGATCTGGTTGACTTTTACCTGGCACGTATTGAAGCCTTCGATAAGAATGGCCCGTCGCTGAATAGTATTGCGTATATCAACCCAAATGCTCGGGAACAGGCGGAGATACTTGACCAGGAGCGGCTGGAGAACGGGCCGCGCGGTCCGCTGCACGGAATTCCGATACTCGTAAAAGACAACTATGAAACGCGTGGCATGCCAACCACCGCGGGTTCAAAATCGCTAGCCGGTTATTCACCTGATCGTGACGCTGAGCTGGTATCACGGCTGAAAGATGCCGGAGCCATAATTCTTGGTAAAACGAACATGCATGAGTTCGCTTTTGGTATTGAAACCTGGGGATCGGCTTTTGGCAAAACGAGAAACCCCTATGATCCCACAAGAAATCCGGGCGGATCAAGTGGAGGAACCGGCGCGGCTGTGGCAGCAAACTTTGCTCTTGCAGGTCTTGGAAGCGATACATGCGGGTCAATTCGGATACCATCAGCGCATAATGCCCTGGTGGGACTTCGAGGAACTCAGGGATCATCCAGCCGGGCAGGCATTATCCCTCTTTCCTCGACACAGGACATTGGCGGCCCTTTGGCCCGCAGTGTCGCTGACCTTGCTATGATCCTTGACGTAACGGTCGGTTATGATCCCGAAGACCCTCAGACAGCGACAGTTGTCGGACAGTTTGATGAGCAATTTGTTGATGCGCTGGATTCAAACGCGCTGGACGGCAAGCGAATCGGCATCGTGAGTGAGCTGCGTTACCGGGTCCCGGAAGATAGCAGTGTTGCCTCAGTTTTCGATGCAGCAATTGAACAAATAGAGACATTAGGCGCTGAAACTGTAATGGTCGATTTTCCGATTTTTGAGGAAGTGATTCGCCAGGTTAGGGGTGGATTTTATGTACTCTTACATGATTTTGCTAATGATATAGATGCCTATCTGTCAGCCAGCCCGGACGCACCGGCTCAATCTCTGCAGGAAATCATCAACACAGGGTTAGTAATACCACAAGTACAGAGCCTCTTAAATGAATCATTGAATTCCCAAAATGATCCTAAGGAGATCTATTTTGAAGAGCTTTCTAAGAGAATGCAATTAAAATCGGCGATTTACGAGGTGATGGCCAGACATGATCTGGATGCACTTGCCTACCCAACCATCAGGGGAATTGCGGCCCTGATAACTGAAGAACAGTCTGATGATAACTGCCAGCTGTCAGCGAACTCAGGATTCCCTGCCATTTCGGTACCTGCCGGGTTTAGTGAAGAAGGGATGCCCGTCGGACTGGAGCTCCTGGGACGACCCTGGGATGACACCCGTTTAGTTGGAATGGCCTATGCGTTTGAACAGGCAGCAGGTCATCGCATGCCCCCGGGGATGGATGATGGGGAATAGATGATAGTAGATTGTAAATAGTAAATAGCAGATGCTAGATAGGCGATGGAAAAATTATAAATGACGCTTTCACAAAAGACAAATGACATGAAGAGTAAAATAATAGTCTTTTTCATACTGAGCGCAGCTCTTTTAACGGTCAGTGAGATACATGCACAGAATGGGGATGAGCAGCAGATACGCACGGTCCGGGCGTTATCCAATGAAGCACTGAAAAACTTTGATGAAGCCTCCAATTATCAGTACTTAACGGAAGATGTACTGATCACCACAGGAAACGGAAGCCTGATTTCAGGTAAAAAAGCACTGATGGAATATATCGTGAGTGCCGGAGGCGGTCCACGGATGTACTGGGTTCGAACTCCGGATGAAGTTGAAGTGAATTCTGACCGGGGACTGGCCTGGGAGAGCGGGACATGGAAAGGTTTTGAAGAGGGGGCGGAAGAATCGGTTATCGGCGGACGATATTCTGCTCAATGGGTCAAAGCCAGCGGGAAGTGGCTGATAAGGTCGCAGCTGTTTGTAACTCTGATAGAAAAATAGCCCATTGGATACTGTTTCTTGGTCCTGTTTCTGCCGTTTCACCTTTTTCTGAAAAATGGCGTAATTGTTTCATAACAAAACCAAACTCATTCTATAAAACCTTTTTCCGAAGAATTCGTCAAAAACTAATCGCTTCGGGATCCAAGACTCAAATACTTATGTCTCAAGACTCAAGACTATTTTGCTAAAAAGCTCTGAAGTCAGTTACTTGTCATGGAATAAATCCCCTATGGTTTCACTTCCTGACTTTACGTTAAAAAATATACGTAATACCAAGGATGAGGTTGTTGGAGCTCAAAGTATTTTAAAGTGAATCCCGATGATGCTTATGGGGTCCAAAATGGCAAAAAAGACGTATCAGACAGTTCAGAAATCACGAATGAACAATAACAAATATTGAATAAGAAAGTCGATATTTTTAGTGTTACTATACCGGCCATAATCTATGATCTATTGTCTCTATGAATTTTAAAGGCTTTCTAAACGAACTTAAACGCCGTAATGTGTTCAGGGTGGCCACAGCCTATGCCATCGCCGGATGGCTAATCATACAGATCGTAAGCACGATTGCTCCACAGCTTGGGTTTCCTGAATGGATTCCCTCTTTTATCACCGTGTTGGTTCTCAGTTGCTTTCCCATCGCTATAATTGTAGCCTGGGCCTTTGAGTTAACTCCAGATGGAATAAAGAAATCGGCTGAAGTGGATATTACCAAATCGGTCACGGCAGCCACGAGTAAGAAGCTGAATGGCCTGATTATCGGAACCCTGAGCCTCCTAGTGATTTTTCTTTTATTCGAGCGGTTTTTAATAGCACCAGATTCGTTTGCTGAAGAGTTTGCAACCAGCGGCGTTTCAAATCAAATTTCAGAGGCTTCTGTGGCTGTCTTACCGTTTGTGGATCTGTCACCTGAAGGGGATCAGGAATATTTTTCGGACGGTATTTCGGAGGAAATACTGAATGTTCTTGTGAAAGTAAATGATCTGGAAGTTGCTTCGCGGACATCCTCCTTCCAATTTAAAGGCAGAGAACTTGGCATCCCTGAAATAGCTGAAGAGCTAAAGGTGAAACATGTTCTTGAGGGTAGTGTTCGGAAATCAGGCAATACAGTAAGGGTAACGGCACAGTTGATCGAAGCAAAGACCGACAAGCACCTGTGGTCCGAAACTTACGATCGCCCGCTTACTACCGACAATATATTTGACATCCAGGATGAGATTTCGAAAGCCATTGTCGGAGAGATGGGATCTTTGATCGGTTCATTTGAGATCGAATCACCCGGAGTCACCAAAACGACCGATAACCTCGATGCCTATGAACTCTATCTTAAAGCACGGCCTTATTTTTTAGACCGTTCACGCTTGGATGAAGCAAATGAGCTGCTGGTCAGAGCCATTGAGCTGGATCCGGAGTATGCGGACGCATGGGAAATGAGAGCCGCTATTCAATCACTCCTAAATAGTTACGGATACTCTGATCTGGATCTTGACGTGCTGCATGAGAAGGGACTCGAATATGCGAATCGTACACTTGAACTAAATCCCAATAGTTCCCTGGCAACTGCCACCATCGGTAATATTTATTTTGACAGGACTCAACGAAATAATCTAGAGAACACCATAGAAGACGCTATTCAGCATTACGACAAAGCGCTCGAATTAGATCCGAGAAATGCCAGCGCTATTTTGTGGAAAGGAATTGCACTGCTTGTCACCGGCAAAACAGGGCTGGCAGAGGAAAGCTTTGAACTGTGTCTTCAATTGGAGCCAAGATATGCACCCTGCTATGAAAACTACATTGTAGTTCAGTCTTTAAATGGCAATGATGAGGAAGCGCTGGAAATTCATAATGAAGGATTAAATCAGGGACTCATAAAGGTTAAATATTCAAATTTCGGTATGCTGGCCAGAATGGGTCAGGAAATGGCCTTCAAATCTGCAACTAATGATCCGGATTTGTTATTAGGATGGAACAGACATGATGAATTGTGGCAGGCATTTCAGAATATTGATAATGATCATACCGAATTAGGCAGGGATGTTCTTAATTTTATAGAAGGCAAGAGCGGGATCGATGAAGGAGCGATAAGCATGCTCGTCTATTCACTGGGAGTATATGATGTACCCATATTTCCCTTTTTGATCTGGGATCCGTCTTACTCAAAATTCAGACAAACCAAACAGTTCAAAGAGTACATAACCAAATCCGGTATATTTGACTATTGGAAGAACAATAGTTTCCCCGACCGCTGCAAGCCTGTTGGTATGAATGATTTTGAGTGCAGTTAGTAGGGTATCGTTTTTCGTGTATTCTTTATTGGTTATGGGTGAAGATGTCAGAGTTTCACTACTCATTAATCAATACTCAAATCTCAAGTCTCTGTTGTAAAAACACCTCGAAGTCAGTTACTTGTCCTTGAATAAAACCAAAGCTTTCCCATGATTACACTCTTCCGCCGTATCCGCCAGAAACTGATCGATTCCGGATCAGTTTCTAAATACCTGCTTTATGCTATTGGTGAAATCCTGTTGGTGGTGGTCGGAATTTTGATTGCCCTGCAGGTGAATAACTGGAATGAAATGAGGCAGATGAATTCAGAAGAGATAAGGATTCTAAATATCCTTAAGACGGACCTAGAACGTGCAGTCGCACAGGGGGCAGAATATCTCAGACTTGATTCAATAAGTGTAAATCCCCTGAAAACCTTCATGGTAGAAACGGATTGGGAGTCCAGACTGAACAGGGTGGGTAACGCAGACTCTTTGATTACTCTAAGCGTATTTAGCGTAGAAAATGAAGCTCCGGTAATTCAGGTGAGGGAAGACCTGGAAAACTCAGGATCCGGCAATATCATCTCAAGTCAGGCGATTAGAAATAAATTAGTTGAGCTGGATAACAAACTGGAACTGCTGAAATTTCAGATCGCTGATAAAATGACGGTCCAGCAAAACAGGGTCGATGAAGTGTTGTTCAAATATTTCAATTTACAGAAGATGGTGAAAGAAAGGGTTACCATTGAACCTCTTGAGGATGAATGGGAACCCGATCTGTATAAAGTGCTTGCCGACAGGGAAGCCGCGAATATCCTGTCTCTCAAACTAATGATTTCCGAGAACGTTTTTGAAAGCCGGCGCGAATTACAACAAACACTAAAAGAGTTGATCGTTTTGATTGAACGAGAAATTGACTGATTCTGGTATAATTTAAAGAAGGATAGAGGGTCGGTAGTAGATAAAAAATGGCAGATTCATCAACCGACACCCACTAAAAACTCAAAACTCTGCAAAGATATGCCTTCGGCAAAAACCAAGCACTCAAAACTCAAAACTCAACAATCAACACTACCATGATTACACCCTTCCGCCGTATCCGCCAGAAACTGATCGATTCCGGGTCAGTTTCTAAATACCTGCTTTTATGCTATTGGTGAAATCCTTTTGCTGGTCACAGGAATTCTGATTGCCCTGCAGGTGAATAATTGGAATGAGGAGACATTTTTAACACCAAGATCTCACACTTACATCATAAGTCTCACATCTCAAAATCCTATTGTTTTAACGATAACGATAACGATCTTAACTATTCGGATTTGTAGTTTCTTACAGCCAAAAAACCCGCAAGTGGACCCATTGCAATGACCCAGAAAATGAAAGGAGACTCTGAAACCAGCCACAGATAGCTAAACAGCTGTATGCTAATTATAGTCAGAGCAAAACCGATACTGTTTACAATGGTGAGGCCTGTAGCAACAAGTCCCGAATCTGATGAATGGGCAACAAGGGCCGAAAACTGTGGGCTGTCTGATACAACAAACAAACCCCAGGTAATTAGAAGGCCGAGAAAGAGAAAAAGAGGCATCCAAAATCCAAACGGAATCAAAAGACAGCAAAGTCCGGACCCAAATAACGATACCATAGAAACCCATTTACTGCCCTTGCGGGATGAAAGATGTCCGCCAACTGCACAACTCACGCCCCCGACAGCAATAATAACAAAGCTCCAGAGTGATACGGATAATTGGATACCCGAATTATCAGTCAAATATTGATTCAATATGACAGGTACAAATGCCCAAAACGTGTAGAGCTCCCACATGTGCCCGAAATAACCAAAAGCGGCAGATCTGAAGTTTTTGTTTCGGAATAGTTTTGTGAACGCATTAAACTTAATTTTCAATCCTGATGAAGGTCCTCGGTATGGGCCGTCAGGTACTGTTAAAAAAAGAAGAACTCCGCCAGTTGAAGCGAGTATAGATGTGCCTGTGATCACATATCGCCATGGTAAATCATTTCCCAAATATTTAAGCAGATGAGGAAAAGCAGTTCCAACTACTAATGCACCAACCAGGTACCCAAGTGCTTTTCCAAGCCCCTCCTTGTGCCAGTCGGAGGCTATTTTCATCCCTACAGGGTAAATTCCGGCAAGAAAAAAACCGGTTATAAAACGCGCACTCAAAACCATAAAGCCAGTCTCTGCCCAGATCACCCACATGTTCGCAGCCGACCCCGCCAAGGCACATACAAGAAATACCCGCACCGGTGAGTACCGATCCGCAATTGTCAGTATTGCAAAAATCAACGTCCCGCCGATAAACCCTGCCTGAACGGCCATCGTAATATAACCGACAAAAAAATCTGCAAGCTGCAGCTCCTGGGTCAGGTCACTTACAACTGCATTTCCTGCAAACCAAAGGGAGGTGCCTGCAAACTGGCCTAATACAATAACAGGTAAAATGTGCCCGGGAATCTTATGCTTCATGCCACCCAATAAACAGAAAGTTCATCGGTAAGACAACACAGAGATAGAAATGGTCCTTCTTTATTCTCGTCAATCTTTTTAGAACAATTTTTTTGAGGCTATAAATCTGAGTTCGATTCTAAAATATCAAATAAATACATTGGGTTGTCCAAAAAGGGCGTTTGTTAAGATATTTCATTCTCAATACCGTCATGCCGGACCCCGATCCGGCATCTCCTGCCTTTATAACGATGGGAGATCCCGCATCTCCCGAGGGGATCCCGTTGGGGGGGAGCGCGGGATGACGCTCTTTTAAACGCCTCAATTTACATATTATGAATCGAACTCAGGCTATAAAGTAAAATCTGAAAATTTATAATATATGCTCTTGGTGAGAAATCCTTAGCTTTCATATTTACCAGACATTTTTATCAGCGAATTCGAGGTGTTTTTTAAATCGATAGAACCTACTTTAAGTCGGTGGAAATGTTGGTATAAAAGATTATTGTACTCGCTGTAAAATATATGATTTGATCATTCAGAATGAACTTCGGACACGTTTAAGTGCTAATGGCACGCGATTCTTTTTTTGCGTTATGTTTTCTACCTATATGCAGTTCCAACGGGATTTTCAGCAAATACCCAAATCCGGTTAGTCCGGAATTCCAATGCTCCGTTTCTTCCACATATACAAAAACGGTTCATGAAACAGAATAAGATTCAAACGGATGTCTTATACTGGTTAACTTAGCCGGCTTAAATGTGAACATTACAAAGCTGTGAATACGCTGAATCTTTAAAAGATTAATAACAGGCGGGATATATTTACGCCGTTAAACACGACAGATCATATACAAATGAACAATATTCAAATATACACAACCAGGATAGTTCTAATTGTATTGACTGGGATATGTGCCTCCAGTAATGCTCATGCCCAGTGGGATAACCGCTACCAGAAGCTGGACGACTTTGGTCATCATACCTATCTGGAACAGCATGAACTTCCTATCCTTTCACACGGATCTACAGATCCTGCCCCGGCTCCGGATGGGGAAACGCTTGCGTTTGCTTCAAAGGGATGGATATGGCTGTTAGATATTGAAACCGGTGTTGCAACCCGCCTTACATCCGGTGCGGATATGGACAGCCGTCCGCGATGGTCACCGGACGGGAAACACCTTACCTTTGTTCGTGATTCCGGTAAAAATACCGCCGTTGTGATCATGGAACTGGCATCCGGTAACGAGCAGATCATTGATACACCCGCTATTGAACTAGACCCGGAGTTTTCAGCCGACGGACAATTCCTGTTCTATACCACAGGTGAAAACGGTAGTCTTGAACTGCGCAAATACCATCTTGATGCCGGCACTGATGAGACACTCACTAACTTAAATCAGGTGGTCCGTAACGTACGCCAGCTATCGGATTCAACCGGAATTCTTTATCTGCATGGCAACGGAGCCCATCGCGTACTGCGTGAGCGTGATTTTATTGAGGGCTATGATGGAATTGTCCACTCCGAAACACTGACATATCATCTGACTGCAGATGCCCACCCGAATGAGCGGCTGATCGTTTACAGTGCTCCCATCGATAATGATTACCACCTCTGGACGATGGATCTGGATGACCCAAGAGTGAAACACCGGCTGACAGACGGAAATCCTTTCGCTTTGACGCCGGCATTCAGTGCGGACGGGGACGAGATTTACTACGTGGAACTGGATGATCAAAGACAGTTCAGAATAATGCGTCTGCCGACCTATGGCGGGATTCCGGAACCGGTTGAGATCACTGAGTGGAATTACGGCGTACCAACCGGGAATCTTTTTCTGTCTCTTACAGATGACAATGATGACCCTGTGACCGCACGCGTATCAATAACCCGTATTGATGGCCACCCGATTGCTTATTCCGGCGACGCTACCTATTTCGATTCTCAAACCGGCCGCCACTATTTTTACGTTGAAGAATCTGACAGCTTCACGTTGCCGGAAGGACGCTATACCGTTCTTGCCACCAGAGGGCCAATGACACCCGTAGTGGAATCTGAAATACGTGTTCAGGGCGGAGGCAGTGCAAGCACAACTCTCTCTATATCAACGATCTGGGATGCCGGCGCAGCGGGATATCTGTCGGCTGATCATCATGTTCACCTTAATGGTGACGGGCACCATCGAGCTGATCATGAGGACGCATTGAGGCTAATGGCAGGGGAGTCGCTGGATCAGCTGGCTCCGATGTCGTGGAACCGATGGGAGCGCCGTATCGATCGCGATGTTTTAGGACAGATAACGACTGATGAAGGCCGTACGGTGCACCAGGGACAGGAGGTGCGTTCTCACTTTCACGGACATATTGGCCTGCTGAATGTTGATACGCCGTTCGCACCCTGGTTTTTTGGTCCATACAATCCAACCCTTGGCAATCCTGACCTGACTAATGGCGACGTTTTTGAATTTGCTGAAGAGCATGGCGCATTTCCAACTTATGTGCATCCGATAGCATCAGACCGGGACCCATTTACGCACCTTGAAGATGGACCGATTCCACTCGAGATGATCTCAGACGGCGTGCTTGCAGACAGAATGGGTATTGAGCTGGTTTGCGCCTGGGTAAGTCCTATTGGAAATGCTCATGTATGGTACCGATTACTCAATATCGGACGCCCGATTGCAGCCATGTCCGGTACCGATGGATGGGTCGACTTTCATCGTACGCCCGCAGTAGGTACAGGGCGGACCTATGTGAGAACCGGAGGCGAGAGTTCATCTGATGGTACAGTGATTGAGGCTGCAGCAGCAGGGAAAAGTTTTCTGACGACTGGTCCGGCACTGATATTTGAACTGGGTGACGGTTCCAGGCCGGGTGATGTGACCTCTGCCGGCAGTCAAACATGGGAAGTAACACTCGCGAGTACGACCGATATTGACGTGCTGGAGATACTTGTTAATGGAAAAGTTATAGAACAGCTGGAAGGTGTGAAGGCGGGTGAAACAAGATCTATCACCGGAGAAGTAGAGCTTCCGGATGGCGGATGGATTGCTGCACGTGCGTATGCCGGTGAGCAGAAAGAAGACTCGTGGCCAAGCATGCATGCACGACCTTATGCGCACTCCTCGCCGATATGGATTGGAGAGATAGGATCGGCAGAAGCCGGTGCTCAGGCAGCTGCCGCGGCAGATTTGATCCGTGCCATTGATGCGGCTGAAATGCAGGCACGTATGGCTTATGGAAATGTAGAAACCCCGCGCTTGCAGCAGCGCTTCGACGAAGCACGGAGAATTTTAAGGGAAATGATTGAATGAGCAAGAGGCAGGTTGCAAGGTTCACGGCACAGCACAAAGGATGCAGGCTGCTGGGCGCCTGGCTCAGATTACACTCATCAACACTCAACACTCAACACTCAACACTCAACACTCAAAACTCATAACAATACTCTATTGCTAAAACGCCCTAAAACATCGCATTAC
>CAZVEP010000097.1:0-12421 GCA_964625635.1 uncultured Rhodohalobacter sp. | reverse complement strand
GAACAAAATTTTGAAGCCCGAGCGCCTCTTTACAAAAAAAATCGTTGGGAGCTATTTTATTGCACTTCAGGAAAGTTTCGCCATCCGTGGATGAAATACAAAAAGTATGGTTGATATCATCACCCGATTCTGTCATGACGTTTATGACTTCAACGCTATAATCTTCAGATAGAGGGTTTTTAATAGCCTCGGAAATCATGATTTCGAATTCTGATAGATTGCTTTAACAAGTAAAATTACAGCTTATAAAAAACAGGAATAATTGTGAACACTCAGTCCGTAAATATTGCATAAGCCTGTGATTGCTGATGAATACCAACCATTTTTTTGTATTATTAATATATAGAACAGATTCAAAGAGAAAAGAATATATAATAGAGAGTTATTTCATTACAACAAGAGATGACGGCTGTGACTGCAATGTTAGGAATTACCTGATCAATGCAGATATCGAACTGATAAGTTAAACTTGCGTCAGAGGGAATAAAAAGCATTCAAACCGATAAATTTTAAACGAGAGGTCAGCTAATGTGTCTTGCCATCCCGGGTAAAGTTGTTGAACTGCAAACTACCGATGATACTGTAAATCGACCCGGTAAAGTCTCATTTGGTGGTATCATAAGGGAAGTAAATTTCTGCTTTTTGCCCAAAATTGCTGTAGATGATTATGTGCTTGTGCATGTAGGAGTGGCATTAAGTAAGGTTGATGAGAAAGAAGCCACTGAAACCCTGAGATATTTAAAGGAAATGGGCGAGTTGGATGAGTTAAAACCTGAGCCGGACGGAACCGGGAAGTGATATGAAATATCTGTCAGAATTCCGTGATGAAGAAATTGTACGAACACTTCTTTGGAAAATAAGGAATTGCATAACGAGGCCGTGGAATATTATGGAGGTTTGCGGCGGACAAACCCATGGCCTTGTCCGCCATGGATTGCTTCAGATGTTGCCCGAGGAGGTTCGAATGATTCACGGCCCCGGGTGTCCGGTATGTGTCACACCCGCTTCATTAATTGATAAAGCCGTGGAACTGGCATTGGATCATGATGTAATTTTATGCTCATATGGGGATATGCTTCGTGTTCCCGGTAGCTCACTCAGTCTTCAGCAAGCCCGTGCTAAAGGTGGCGATATCAGAATTCTCTACTCTCCGCTTGAGGCCGTTAATATTGCCAGCCAGAACCCGGACAAAGAAGTTGTATTTTTTGCCGTTGGTTTTGAAACAACGGCACCGGCCAATGCGCTATCCGTGGAAAAAGCGTACAGACAAAAATTGAATAATTACTCAATTTTAAGTGCCCATGTAATGGTGCCGCCGGCGATGGAAGCAATCATGTCGGATCCTGAGACAAAGGTGGATGGATTTCTGGGTGCAGGCCACGTTTGTACAGTGATGGGATTGGGTGAATATAGGCCGCTGGTCGAAAAGTGGAAAATACCGATTGTTGTGACGGGTTTTGAACCGGTAGATCTGCTGGAAGGTATTTACATGGTGGTTTCTCAACTTGAGAAAGGTGAATACAGGCTGGAAAATCAGTACAAAAGAGTCGTTGGAAAAAACGGAAACCAAATGGCTGTTCATCTGGTGAATTCCGTTTTTGAATATAGAGACCGGGAGTGGCGGGGAATCGGTGAAATACCGATGAGCGGTCTTTTTTTGGCAAACAAATACCGGGCTTATGACGCCACATTAAAATTTGGCCCTCTAAAAGAGAGAATATTTGAAGATAGCGGATGTCTGTCCGGAGATGTGATGAAAGGGAAGATTAAACCACATGAGTGTCCGCATTTCGGTAATGGGTGCACCCCGGAGAAACCACTTGGTGCACCAATGGTAAGCAGTGAAGGTGCTTGTGCAGCTTACTATAACTATGTAACCCAGGAATCAACAGAATAAAAACCATGAATAAATCTGTAAAAGTAGAATTGAACTGTCCTGCTCCTGTCCAGGAATTTGATTCCATTACTATTGGACATGGAGGAGGCGGGAAACTGACTCAAAATTTACTGAAAAGCGGTGTTTTTTCTCTGTTGGATAATGAATGGCTGCGTGAACAGGGAGATGCCGCGATAATTAAACTTAATGGAAAAACAGCGTTCAGTACAGATACATTTGTGGTATCTCCGTTAATTTTTCCGGGAGGAACCATTGGCGATTTGGCTGTGAATGGAACGATCAATGATCTTTCAGTAAGCGGAGCAAAACCATTATATCTGTCTCTCTCATTTATTCTTGAAGAGGGATTGGAAATGAAACTTTTTCAGCAGATTCTACACTCCATTCGTGTTGCGTGTTCAGAAGCAGATGTCAAAGTAATTACGGGTGATACAAAAGTCGTAGAAAAAGGAAAAGGGGATCAGATATTTATCAATACAACAGGTATCGGAGAGATGCATTTGAAATCGAAAATGGGAATGAACCGAATCAAAAGTGGTGATGTAGTACTGATAAGTGGATCCATGGCAAGGCACGGTATCACGATAATGAGCAAACGAAACGGATTGGAGTTTGAGACTAAATTAAATAGCGATACCCGACCGTTAAACCGGATTTGTCTTGAACTGATTGAAACATTTGGCAGTAAGGTCCATTTGATGCGCGATCCGACCCGGGGTGGTGTTGCAAACGTATTGAATGAAATTGCGGAACAAACAAGTATGGGAATTCAGCTAAATGAGAAAGAGCTGCCTGTAGAGGATGAGGTGGCCGGTGCATGCGAAATGTTAGGTCTGGACCCTCTTTATGTTGCAAATGAAGGACTTTTTGTAGCCATTGTGGATGCAGAAATTGCAGAAGAGTGTGTTGAATTCATACGGAAATGGGAATATGGTTCAAATGCAGCCACGATAGGTATAGTTACAGAGGATCATCCGTTTAAGGTTGTACTCCATAGTGCTATTGGAGGCAGGAGAGTGCTAGCGCAAGCAACTGGCGAATTGTTGCCTCGTATTTGCTAAACAATTGACTAATACTTTGAGATGAAGTGTCAATTGAGGCAGATACAGTGAAGAATCAGTTGAGCATTGTGGAAGGTGTATCATCCGGATCAATTGCGTTGATTTAGCGGGTTGACCGTATAAAGAAAACTTAAAAATAAGTGTGAAAGAAACCGGCTTAAATGCACAAATAATATTAAATAAGATAAAAATACATTAATATACTAATAAGAAGTAGCAGTGCATTACAAGAGATTTAAATTCAGTCAAGATTTCGTTTTTGGAATATTGTGGTAATAAAGGCCAGACGAAGTATCTATGATTTCTGAATCCATCGGATTATAAATTAGATCGGATCCATTCAGAAATGAGATAAAATCAAATGATTGAAGTCTCAACCATCATAAAAATACGATGCTATGGATTCAGAGTATTTCAGGCAATTTCTATCCCTTCCTCCCCGAACAGAGATACTTAATCGTTTATGGGATTTTCAGCACTCAAAAAGCTATATCTCAGATTCGGATGTAACTACACTTGCAAAGGAGTATAACATTTCGGAGGTAGAGGTTGAGGGTGTGGTTTCGTTTTATCATTTCTTTCAAAGAAAACCGGCAGGTAAGTATGTGATCTATCTCAATAATAGCATGACATCCCAGATAAAGGGTTTTAAAAGAATTCTTGAGGCATTTGAAAGGGAAACCTCTGCTAAAGTAGGTTCAACAGATCCAACCGGAACATTTGGTCTCTATCTCACCCCGTGTATCGGATTAAGCGACCAAGAGCCGGCAGCACTCATTAATTTTCATCCGTTTGTAAACCTGAATTCATTAAAGGTGCGGGAGATCATTACACAATTGAAAAAGGGGATGCCTGTTGAAGAGATCTGTGATGAACCTCAAGAACATTTACGGTATACACCGAAAAACAAGCCCAGTGTATTTTTTTCAGAGTTCAAAATAGGTAAATCCATTTCAAAACTTTCTGAAATGGAACGGGAAGGTGTGATTGAGGCCCTGCAATTGTCTAAACTGGCCGGCCGGGGCGGAGCTTTTTACCCAACATGGATGAAGTGGCAGGCTGCAGCTGATGAAAAAAGTAGAAAAAAGGTTGTTGTATGTAACGCAGACGAAGGAGAACCGGGTACTTTTAAGGACAGGGTATTGATGCAACGTGTACCGGAATCGATGATTGAAGGAATGATTATCTGCGCCTATACTATCGGAGCATCCTTTGGGCTAATCTATCTAAGGGGAGAATATACATGGTTAAAGCAACGACTTGAAAAAGCCATTAAACATTACAGGGAAAAAGGTCTTCTGGGAAGGAATTGTGGGGGAATTACAGATTTTCATTTTGATATAAAAATACAGATGGGGGCGGGATCTTATGTTTGCGGAGAAGAAACCGCACTGCTTGAATCGGCTGAAGGTAAAAGAGGAGAACCCCGGACCCGCTGGTTTTTTCCGGTTCAAAAAGGTTTTCTGAATCTGCCTACTGTCGTAAATAATGTCGAGACATTTTGCGCAGCAGCCAGAATTATTAGTATGGGTGTTGATGAGTATCTGAAATATGGTATTCCAAAATCTCCCGGTACAAAAGTGATCAGTGTTTCCGGTGATTGTAAATATCCGGGAATTTATGAAATAGAGTGGGGTATGACTCTTAGAGAGCTGCTGCAGGAATGCGGTGCAGAAGACCCATATTTTATCCAGGAAAGCGGACCATCCGGCACAGTACATACGCTTGATGAACAGGATCAACCTTTTGCACTTTTTTCGGACTTTTTTATTCAGCATATCCGATGTGGCGGTGCGCTGACCGTTTACAACAAGAACAGGGATATTATCACTATTCTGCTGAATTATGCCGACTTCTATAAGCATGAATCATGTGGAATATGCACACCATGCCGGGCAGGAAATTTTATTATAGAGCGAAAACTGGAGAGGGTAAGAAACGGTGTGGCAAATAGAAATGATATTGATGAGCTGAAAGAGTGGGGTGTGCTTATGCGAAATACCAGTCGATGCGGGCTGGGGAAAACTGCGACCAACAGTTTGATTAATACTCTGGACAAATTTGGCGACTATTTTGAAAAAATAATTCAACATAAAGATTCTGACCAAAGTCTGAGATTTGACCTGGAAGCAGCTACCCGGGACTATGAGGAGTTTAAAGATTAATGAAAAGCCGGAGACAACCTGCTATGGGTAAACATGTAAATATTACGATTGATGGCAGAAATATCCTTGCTGATGAGGGTAGAAACCTGGTAGATGTTGCAACTGAAAATGGTTTCTTTATTCCTTCGCTCTGTTATTTTGAACACATAGATCCACCATTGGGAACCTGCCGTACGTGCACTTGTAAAATAAACGGCAAATTTACTCCCGCTTGTACTGAAAAAGTGAGAGAGGGATTATCTGTGGAAGTGAATACTGCAGAGCTGAAAGATATGCGTAAAGGCATTGTGGAGATGATGTTTGCAGAAGGCAACCACATATGCCCGTCTTGTGAAAAGAGTGGAAATTGTGACCTCCAGCATATGGGATATGAATTGGGCATAGCCATAAGTCGCTTTCCTCACCTGTTCAAAAATCGATTGAACGATTACGGAGCTAAAAGGATGGTAATGGAGCATAATCGCTGTATCAAATGTTTGCGATGTGTGGTTGAAGTAGCAAATGACGAAGGAAAAAAGGTGTTCAGCTATCAAGATCGCGGCAACGAAACACATGTAGGGATTGATTACGAGGAGGAAAAAAAACTTACCCGGGAGCAGGCGATACAGGCAATGAACATCTGCCCGACCGGCGCAATTATTGTACGTGGAGAAAGTATTGGTAAACCTTTTGGTGAACGAAAATTTGATGAAGATTCGATCAGACCGGATTACGTAAAGCCTGTAAAATCTGAAAACAACATCGAACTTAGCAAAGTTGAGAAAAAGAGAGTTGCCACTGTATCACTGGCCGGATGTTTTGGATGCCATATGTCAATGCTGGATGTGGATACAGAAATACTCGATCTCGTTGAACTGATTACCTTTGATAAATCACCTCTGACAGATATCAAAAAATTTACTCAACGCTGTGATGTAGGAATTATTGAAGGATCGGTTTGTAACGACGAGAATGTTGAAACTCTGAGAACTTTCCGGGAACAATGTGATCTGCTGGTAGCTGTCGGGGAGTGCGCTATTTGGGGCGGACTGCCATCCCTGAGAAATACTATACCATTGGGAGAGTGCCTGGAAGAAGCCTTTTTGAATTGCGTAACGAACGAGCCGGGTAATACGATGATACCATATCATAAAGACCTGCCGAAAATGCTGGACAGGATTTATGAATGTCGAGAAGTTGTAAAAATTGACTATTTCATTCCGGGCTGCCCGCCGGACGCACAACACATATGGAAAGCCGTGAAAAACCTGCTATGGAATGAGAACTATTCCATACTCTATTCTGAATTTAAGTACGATTAAACAACTGGAGTTATTATGAGCAAAACAATTACCATTGATCCGGTTACCAGAGTAGAGGGCCACGGTCGTGTAACAATTCACCTGGATGATGAGGGTAATGTGGATGAAACCTTTTTTCATATCGTCGAATTTCGTGGATTTGAACGGTTTATTCAGGGACATCCATATTGGCAGGCTCCAAATCTTGTTCAACGATTGTGTGGTATTTGCCCGGTTAGCCATCACCTGGCAGCGGCGAAGGCGATTGATCAAATTGTGGGAATTGACCCAAAAGACCTCTCAACGGGAGCGACAAAATTGAGAAGATTATTGCATTACGCTCAAATTTTCCAGTCCCATGCACTTCATTTCTTCTACCTTGCCTCGCCCGATCTGCTTTTTGGCGTAGACGCACCACCTGAGAAACGAAATGTGGTTGGTGTGGCTGTTGAAAACAGAGATCTGGCAGTGAAAGGAATTACAATGCGAAAATTTGGTCAGGAACTCATTAAGGCACTTGCCGGAAAAAAGATTCATGGAACACTGGCGGTCCCGGGTGGAGTCTATAAATCACTTAAAGCGGAAGAACGGGATACTTTTTTAAATGGCAAGCAGTTTTCGAACATCGATACCATGATCAAGTGGTCTCAGGAGATGGTTGATTTTATGAAAGATTATCACACCAAAAACCGGGAATTTCTGGACACTTTTGCAGCCTTTCCATCCGGACACCTGGGTACTGTAAAACCGGACGGCGCGCTGGAACTTTACGATGGTAAATTGCGTGCAATCGATTTTAAAGGGAATAGCACTCTGCCGGATGTAGAACCGGACGATTATCTGGAATATTTTTCGGAAGCCGTTGCCAAATGGTCGTACATGAAGTTTCCATATTTGAAAAGTGTTGGCAGGAAGGAAGGCTGGAATCGAGTCGGGCCTCTTGCCAGAATGAATATCTGTGATTACATATCTACACCGCTCGCCGAAAAAGCACGCCGTGAGTATTTTGAATTCACAGGATCAAGTGTGAACAACAGCACGATGTATTCACATTGGGCGCGGTTGATTGAAACGCTTCACTGCGCTGAATTGATGAAAGAACTGCTTTTGGATCAGGATATTTTGAATGAAGATGACCTGGTTCGTGAGGGAAACGAACGCCGTGTTGGAATAGGAATCATTGAAGCACCGCGGGGCACGCTTACACATCATTATGAAGTAGATGACAAAGGGATGATTGTGCGGTGTAATTTGATCGTTTCAACGACTCATAACAATGACGCCATGAATGAAGCGGTCAAATGGGTTGCAAACAATGTTATAAGCCGCGAGAAAACTATAACGGAAGGGATGCTGAATCAGGTAGAGGTGGCTATCAGGGCTTATGATCCCTGTCTTAGCTGTGCAACGCAGGCAATGGGCAAAATGCCACTGAAAGCAGAACTGTATGATCATGAAGGTTCACTGATCGGAGAAAAAACGAAAAATTAAATCATGCGTACTTTATTAATCGGTATCGGAAACGGTTCACGGGGAGATGACGCACTTGGATGGCTTTTTTTAAATGAGATCGAAGAAAAAGATCCCCAAAAGTTTGACATGGAGTATCGTTATCAACTGCAAGTTGAAGATGCGGACATGATTAGTCAATATGAAAGGGTGCTCTTTGTAGATGCGACGGAAGAACTGATTCCGAAAGGCTTTGCAATAAAAAAATGTGAACCTGCACGTTCCTACTACTTTTCTTCCCATGTGCAGAGCCCGGAAACGGTACTCTATCTTTGTAAGACGCTTTACCGGAAGGCACCGGAAGCGTTTGTGATAGCTATTAAAGGGTACAGATGGGAACTTGGTGAACCGTTGAGCAATGAAGCGTCAGAACATTTAGAAAAAGCATTGAAATTATTCCGGACGTCTGAACTATATAAACAAACTCAAGTCAAAGAAATTCAAACAGAAGAACTGTTTTGACCGAAACTCATCAATTCCAAAAAAAATCATGAACTACTTTCAGAAAATATTCCTGTTATCCATTCTGATAATCATCATAAATCAGACAGCACTATTTGCACATTCGGGACATGGAGAAACGGCCGGACATTCGTTACTGCACTATCTTACTGAACCTATGCATGCAGTAATATTGGGCGCAGTTGTATTAATAATTGCAGTTAGCACTACCTGGCTGATACTTAAAATGAAAAAAATGGCTAAAGCGCGTGCATGAACTTTCGATCGTAGTTAATATTGTGGAGATAGTGGAAGAAGAAGTTTTAAAAGCCGAGGCAGAATCGGTTTCTGCCATTGAGCTGGATATCGGAAAACTGAGTACAATCGAGCCGGCAGCATTTGAGTTTGCCTGGAAACATGGAATTCGAGACAGTGTGCTTGAAAGTGCAGAGTTGAAAATCAACTACATTCAGGGCATAGGTAGGTGCAGTGATTGTAATACACTTTTTAAAATGAACGCACTTTATGACTCTTGCCCGGAATGTGGATGTTATTTCTCCGAAATAGTGGAAGGGAAGGAGATGAACATCAAAACGATACGAATTGAGGAGAAATTAAAACCTGAAAAAGAGAGTTAAAAATTATGTGTATAACATGCGGATGCGGCACCGACAGTGCCCACATTGTAAACAAGGATCACGACCATTCTCATATGAGTAACAAAGGGCATATTCATGCACATGCTCATACTCATGAGTCGATACAGGGCCACGATCATTCACACTCACAAACCGCTAACGGGATGGGGCAACAGAACACCGAGAGTAGAATGATCCATCTTGAAAAAGATATTTTGCATGAAAACGCACTTTTGGCCGCCAGAAACCGCGGCTATCTGGATGCAAAGAGTATTCTGGCCATTAATTTGGTGAGTTCTCCGGGGTCCGGTAAAACAATGTTACTGGAGCGTACACTCACAGACCTGAAAGAGGAGCTTTTGTTTAATGTGATAGAGGGTGATCAGCAAACTACTGTAGATGCAGACCGAATCGAAAAAACCGGTACAAAGGCGATTCAAATTAACACAGGAAAAGGTTGCCATCTGGATGCACATATGGTAATGCATGCAATCCAGGATTTAAAGCCGGTGGAGAACAGCGTTCTGTTTATTGAAAATGTGGGCAATCTGGTGTGTCCCTCAATGTTTGATCTGGGAGAAAATGAACGTGTTGTAATCATAAGTGTGACCGAGGGGGACGATAAACCGCTTAAATATCCTGATATGTTTCATACTTCCGGAATCTGTATCATCAACAAAATTGATCTGCTTCCCTATGTGCCGTTTGATTGTGATAAGCTGATCGAGAACGCGAAAAAAATTAATCCGAATCTAACCTTTTTCCGTGTCAGCTGTACAACCGGTGAGGGACTTAAATCCTGGTTGGGTTGGCTCATGGAGCGCTCTGCGGAGTTGAGAAACAGGTGATCCAACCGAAAACTTATGCCAACCTATCACCTACATTTTAAAGGAGTTGTACAGGGAGTGGGTTTTCGGCCATTTGTGCTGGACTCGGCGCGGTCTCGCGGGTTGAAAGGTCGGGTTAAAAATAGCGGAAAAGGGCTTGAGATTATTATCACTTCAGATGAAGTATCGGCACAGTCTTATTATGATTATTTGAATGATCATGCACCACCCCATTCACTGATCACCAGCCGAACTATTCGTAAAATTGCAGATCAACAATACGAAGATTTTCAAATTGAGAAGAGTTCAACCGGTAAAAAAGCCGGTGCACTTCTTCCGCCCGATATCGCACTCTGTGATCGCTGCCGGGACGAAATGAAAGACAAAACTGATCGCCGGCACAGATATGCTTTTACAACTTGCCTGAATTGCGGGCCCAGATACTCAATCATTCGAAAGCTGCCATATGACCGGCCTCACACGACGATGGCGGAACTTGAGATGTGTCGGGATTGCAAAGCCGAATACGAAGAGCCGGGATCAATTCGACAGCACAGCCAGACCAATTCATGTCCGGCCTGTTCTATCCCTATAACTCTTTACGATTCACAGAAGAAGGTTGTGGAACGCGATCCGGAAAGAGTAATTCAGTTTTGTATACAATCCTTAATTGAGGGGCACATATGGGCAATAAAAGGAATCGGAGGGTATCTGTTACTGGCAGATGCCACCCGTGAAAAGAGTGTGCAGGCGCTGCGAAACAGAAAAAAAAGACCTTCCAAGCCGTTTGCGGTAATGTATCCGAATCTTAAATCAGTGAAGGGCGACGTGTGGATTGATTCACTTGAGGAGAATGCGCTTAAAGGTGCGGATGCGCCTGTTTTACTCGCACTGCGGAAGTCAGTTCCGGCATCAGGCCTTTGCAGTGAAGATGTGGCGCCGGGGCTTCAAACGATAGGAATACTGCTTCCCTATAGCCCGCTTTTTGAGTTGATACTTACAGGTGTGAACCGTCCGCTGATTGCGACAAGTGCAAATCTGAGCGGGTCTCCCATTATCTATGATGATCAACAGGCATTAGATCATTTGAGATCCATCGCAGACTATATTCTTACATTTGACAGAGAGATTGTGACACCTCAGGACGATAGTGTAGTACAGCTATCAAAAAATGGGAACCATATTATTTTGAGAAGGAGCCGTGGAATGTCACCAAATTACACTCCACACCCATTCAGAAAAATTGATAAACGGGTACTGGCAGTTGGTGCAGACCTGAAAGGTGCTTTTGCGATTGCTGACTCTAATAAATTGATTGTCAGCCAATATCTTGGAGATCAAGGGTCCTACGATTCACAAATTGCTTACCAAGCTACATTAAGACACATTCAATCGCTCTACTCATTTGAGCCTGAGGTTGTTCTTGCAGATAGTCATCCCGCATATCATAGCAGAGCCTTGGCGGAGAAAATTGCTGAAAATACGGATGTGAAATTGCATACAATCCAGCATCATAAAGCACATTTTGCGGCTGTTCTTGCAGAAAACGAACTCTTTAAGCACGATAATGAAGTACTCGGATTTGTATGGGATGGGACCGGATATGGAGATGATGGGCAGATTTGGGGCGGGGAGGTTTTTTTAAGAGATAAAGGCGGATTTAAAAGAAAGTTGCATATGGATTATTTTCCGGTTTTATCTGGAGATAAAATGAGTCTGGAACCTCGATTATCAGCAATTTCACTTTTTGCTGAATTCCCCGATGCAGAGCCGATATTAAAAACTCAGTTCACTGACAAAGAATGGAAGTATTATCAAAAACTTCTTTCAGCTTCAACGAATCTTCAGACATCATCGATGGGCAGAATGATCGATGCGGTTGCAGCCATTTTAAAGATCAGTTCATATAACAATTATGAAGCAGAAGCTGCTATAAAACTTGAAAGCATGGCAAGAAACAGCCAGGGGCATGGCTTTAGTGATTATAGATTTGAGATTTGCGGTGATATCATAAACTGGAAGCCTGCAATGACCGGTATCCTGGACGACATCCAGAAGGGAAAGGACATCAAATACATCGCTGAGAGCTTTTTTAATTCACTGGGGAACCTGATTTTTCAGATAAGTCGGCAAGCAGGTGTGAGAGATCTGGCATTTAGCGGAGGTGTATTTCAAAATGTGGCGTTGGTAAATACATTGCTAAATCAAAAACCGGAAGATACCCGGTTATGGTTTCACAAGAGCCTGAGTCCTAATGATGAAAATATCCCATTTGGCCAGATTGCCTATTATGACCGATATGTAAAATAATTTATCTCCAAAAAGAATCGGTTGTTAGCTTTCGTGTGTTTTATGATAAAATTCTTTTTTGAATTAAGCATTCAGTTTCAAGAAATGTGAGTCATCAACTATCGCCTTCTCTCGTTTACCCAGCAAATTTTCGCAGCTTCTTTTCACGATCTCGAACACATTGTTGAATTCGTCCAAGCCGCCGAAGTAAGGGTCAGGGACTTCTGCATTGTTATTGTTGCCTGATTAGTTATTTTCACGCGGAGAATAACCGCCTCAACATTATTTGAAACTCCAAACATCGCCCTCTGTTC
>CAZVEP010000096.1:0-12556 GCA_964625635.1 uncultured Rhodohalobacter sp. | reverse complement strand
GAGCGATATTTCAGATATTTCAAATCCTGTTTTTCCTAACGTTCTGTAGTTCATAATACCTGCTTTGATGAAATGTTAATGATGATTTTATGAATAGTGCGGTTCATGTATCACATAAAAATTTTAAATACACAGTTTTATATGTAATTCACAACATATTGAATTCTATTGAGTTTGAGTCTGAAAGGCAAGATTTGATAGAATTCAAAAGGAGAGTGAAAATGTGCATGCACATTTTGGAGCAACTTGTAAGAGATAGTGAAGGTTAAAATCCTCTAATGTTTGGCTGTTTATTATCGTATATTTAACAATCGACGATAATTGGAATGTATATCGCTGGAAATAACCGGCATCCATATCAAGCCAATTTATGGGTGATGAGAATTCTCAGTGTTTCGGCAGTCATTCTCAGTAATGAAATCCGGTTGAATTACCAGGCATACTCGAATATTATGGATAACCAACTTAACGACTCTTATCATAAGGAGAAGCTCGATTTACTCCTTGAACTGATTGGGCAAATCAACTCCGATCTCGAGTTGAATAAGGTGTTGTTAAATATCATACACGCGGCAAAAATTATTACAGACAGCGAGGCCTGCTCCGTATTTCTTATAGATGATGCTACAAATGAACTAATATTGAGTATTCCAACCGGGCCTGCAGGTAAATCGCTGTCCGGCAAGCGATTCCCAATGGATGAAGGAATTGCCGGTTGGGTAGCTGAACACGGAGAATCACAGATTGTAAATGATGTGAGCAAGGATAAAAGATTTCGCGGAGACTTTAATCCGGAAATTTTTCAAACCCGAAATATTTTGTGTGCTCCCCTTTTTAATCAATCAAAAAAAGTAATTGGCGTACTTCAGTCTATTAATAAGAAGGATAGATTAAACTATGATGATTCTGAAATTCCGCTATTCAATGCTCTTGCCAATCAGGCCGCCAATGCTATTACAAACGCCAGGCTTCACGAAGAGCGATCGGCGCTTCTTAGTGAAATCCATCACCGGGTAAAAAACAATATGGCAGTGGTTTCCAGCCTGATACAGATGCAGGCCATGGTGGAGAAAGATGAAAGTGTACAGGGAAAACTGTTGGTGAACGTAGCCAGAATTTCAAGTATGGCAACTGTGCATGAATACCTTTATAAATCAGAAAGTTTTTCGAGGCTGAATTTTGCCGACAATATTGAGAAAGTTGTTTCGGGTACGCTCAGCAGCTTTAGTTCTTCAGATCGCGTAAACACAATATTCAATTGCGATATTGTTGAATTAAGCATTAATCAATCGATACCATGCTCGCTGATTGTCAATGAAGTTATTGTCTATCTTCTGAAATATGGATTCGCAGATGTAGAGAAAGGAGAATTTAAACTGACACTGCGGGAAAAAGAAGGTGAACATATACAATTGGAAATAGAACATAACGGCGTATCTATCCGCCACCAAATCGAAAGTATAAATAACACTGAAGCCGGTTTTCATCTCATAGAAGTGCTTTCTGACCAGCTCTATGCTACATATAGCTATCGGGACAATGGTTCATCTCACGCTTTTACGCTTACCTTTACGAAATCTGACCGCAAGGGTGCAGGCAACAGCTCGCTATAAAGCATCATCATCGGAACTGTATCTACAGATAATGTTTTATGAAGATTTACCATTTACAAAAAGTCTTATTCTTTACGTACTTTCGGTAGGCAAATAAAGCATATTAATTTAATTTAGAATCCTGTGATAGCAGAAGCACAAATTCTTCCGGATATATCAGACCGTAACTACACAATTGAGATCGCTAAAACTGAAGAAGAGATACAGGAAGCTCTGGAGCTTCGATACCGCATTTTCCACAAAGAACTGGATCGGAATTTTAGGGCTAACGGTACAATTGATCGGGATGAGTTCGATGAACAATGTCATCATCTTATCGTCAAGAAAAATATTGATGGGACAATTGTAGGTACCTACCGGCTTCAGACCAACGAGCTGGCAGAAAGGGGGATAGGGTTCTATACTGAAAAATATTATGATCTTGATTCGATTCCGGATGAAATCAAAACAAATGGCTTTGAAGTGGGACGGGCATGCATAGATAAAAACCACAGAAACGGACGCGTGCTTTTTTTGCTATGGAAAGGATTTGCGGGATATCTAACGCACTTTCACAAGAAGTATTTGTTTGGGACACTGGGAATAGTGGAATCCGATCGAAAAGTAGCTTATGCGATGTATCATAAGCTCAGGGAGGATGGATACATCCACGATGAAGTGATTGCACAGACAAAGGACAAATTCCGGCTTGAATCCTATCCGGTCGGTGATAATTACGATAAATCAGCCCTGAAAGAATCACCACTCCTGAAAAACTATCTGAGTATAGGCTGTAAAGTGTGCAGTGCTCCAGCCTATATAGAAAATTTGCAAATGCTTCATGTAATGGTACTGCTCAATGTTGATACGATATCCCCGAAAGTAAGAAATATGTTTTTTAGCTAATATCAGCGTCATATCTTTTCAGGATATTTGATATTGGCCTTGCTCCTTGAGCCTACATGCCTGATGTATTGGTCATGTTGTTTTAATTCTATTTTGGTTTCCTGTTGCGGTCAATTCTGCCTATTTTTTTGTCTATTTGCCTTACAGTGGTTTCCGCAATAATCAGTAATCAAACGGCGCCAAATGATATCGAATTTACGGGCTGGACTTCGATTGTTCTTACTAATCGTTTATACACTCACCACGTTTGGGATTTATCTTGTAGGCTATTTTATTTTATGGTTTTTTAAACTTCGGTACGAGCCATGGAGAAACTTGTTTATGCGTTCGTGGGCTCACGGGGTAGCGTTCTTTTTTAATATCCAGATTGATGTGGTTGGAGATCCACCTGAGGCTCCTTTTTTTATCGTATCGAACCACATGAGCTATCTCGACATCGTGCCGCTTTACCTGAATTTAAGATGTACATTCGTAGCCAAGAAAGAAGTTCGCAGCTGGCCGCTACTTGGGTTTATGGTGAAAGCAGTAGGCGTGATATTTATTGACCGTAACAGGCGGGGAGACGTAAAACGAGTGAATGAGCTGCTAAATAAATCCTTGAATGAGTACCAGGGTATGATTGTATTTCCGGAAGGAACCTCCTCAGGCGGGCGCAGCGTTTTGCCTTTTCACACATCACTCCTACAGCTGCCGGCCACCGCTAACCAACCGGTTCATTACTGCTCACTTTATTATGAAACCGGAACAGGCGATCCGCCGGCCGATCATAGCGTTTGTTTCTATGGAGCCCGCGAATCGTTTACGCAGCATATCTGGAAGTTTGCCAAAACCCGTTCCATTTACTGTGAAATTACATTTGGAGAGGAACCTGTACAATCAACAGACAGGAAAGAGCTTGCCGAAAAACTGCATCAAAAAATTGAAGGGATATTCAGGCCAACAACAGAGAGTGGTCCCGAACAAGTTGATACCAACTAGTTACCGGCCATTTTAAAAAATATGCTGTAACGGATCAGACAATCAGACTCGATCTGTCAGGAGATGATTTTTTGAGAGCCACACAATGGCTATATTGGTTCTAACTAAATTCTAGGCGTGCATTCAGTTACATGAATTTAAAAAACATTATAACACGTTTTTGCGGTATACTACTATTTCCATTGGTGATTTTTACATCTATCCCCAATCCCATAAACGCACAGCAATCACTTGGCGATATTGACTTCAGCGGGCAATTTTTCTTTTCGTATGAACGAGATATGTATGATGACGGCTATACCAATGAATTTACAATCAAGCGGGGATACATCACATTTCGTAAAAATCTGAGTGACAGGTTTGAAATCAGGTTTACTCAGGACGTCACAATTGACGAGCAGGGAGATGGCATTGGTGACATTGAATTACGACTCAAATATGCGCTTGTTGAATACACCATGGATGACTTCGGGGTTTTCACTTCACCTGCGGTAGAAGCCGGCGTGGTCCATCGTCCCTGGCTGAACTTTGAGCAGGGAGTGAATGACTACCGGGCTCAGCGTACCATGTTTCTGGATCAGAATGATATTTTATCCTCTGCCGATTATGGATTTCAGTTTTCTTCAGCTTTAGGCCCTGAATTGGACGATGCAAAACAGAGGGGCCTTGTTTCAACTCCGGGGCGCTATGGTAGTTTTGCTATTGGCTTATATAATGGAGGAGGTTATTCTGCCCTGGAGTTTAACAATAACAAACTTGTTGAGGCTGCCCTGAGCATTCGCCCGCTCCCGGATCATTTGCCCGGGTTTCAGACTTCGTTTGTTGGAGCGACCGGGAAAGGGAATATTTCTGAAAGTCCTGATTTTTACATGCTGGGTTCGGCACTCACATATGAATCGAGGAGGGCAAAACTGATGCTTGAAGGATTTCGCGGAACGGGTGACAGCGCGGGCAGTTTTACAAATCCGTTAACATTTGAAGCGTATAATCTTGAGGGATGGAGCGCTTTTTCAGAACTACAGCCATTTGAATTCCCGATAAATATCACCCTCAGATACGACGAGCTTTACAATAGGGATCTCGACAGGCTATCTGTTCAGCAATGGGTTACAGGTCTGGCATATGTATTTCCAAACCGGTCAAAAATAATTGTGGATATGAGCCGCCGGGACGTGAATACGGTGTTCGAAACTGAAGCTTTTACACGTTTTGAAATAGTGACGGAGGTGAGGTTTTAATCCTTAAGTCCGGTATAAGAAACCTTTTCTTTTCAGGTTCATTATGCAAAGTAAATGGCAGCAGCAAGCATAACTACCAGAGAGATCCAGATCGACAGAGCTATTCGATTGTACTTCTTCGCCTTTTGAGACTTATACCAGGTTCTCGGACGGACTCCCTGAAGTATAAATGTGGCAATTCCTGCAAGATTTACACAAATGATATTAGTGAAGAGAAGCAGTAATGAGTAGTAGGCCAGCTCCCACTGCATGTCGCCAATCAAAAGCCCGGCGACGACCAGAGGTGGCAACAGGGCAACGGCAACCATCACGCCAATAACTGCCGTTGACATTCCCATTGTGTAGGCCAATACACCGGCAGCTCCCGAAGCAAGCGCGAGAGCAATATCAGACAAATGAACTTCTGTTCGGCTGGCAATATGATAAAGTTCAGCGTCAACAGGCATCAGCATGCCCAATAGTATAGATATGGCAATCGCAACGGATATTCCGGCAACATTGGTTTTAATTGAGTCGAATCCAAGCTCCCAATCGGCGAGTGTTGTAGATAGTGAAAGTCCGACATTAGCTCCCAAAAGCGGGGCAATCACCATAGCACCAATTACAACGGCAGTATTGTCACGCAAAATACCAAGAGCAGCAACAACAGTTGAGAGCATGACGAGCGACAGGTAAACACGGTTTAGGTCTACCGCATCTGAAATTTCAGTGTATAGTTCCTCGCGGCTGACCCTGATGTTCTTGATTTTACCTTTTTCCTCTTCCTCAACTTTTCCATTGGCATCGTTATCACCATCAGACTCATCATCCTCATTTTCTTCATCCTCTTTTTCAATCCGTGGCAATGTAGCGTCAACAGTCATCATCACAAGCCGAAAGCCCTCACTGGTATTGAATTTTTTTTCGGCTTTATCGAGAAACTTTTCAGTGTCTACCGCATCCACAAGAACGTTTAAGATGTATCCTGAATGCTCGGAATGATCCCGCCAATAGTGGATAACTGTCTCGTCATCCAGCAGTTCCTTACAGGAGGACTCCTCTTCATCCGGAACAACGATTTCTATTTTACGCAGCGGCATACAGTATTGGTCAAATGAAAGCTGATAATATTCAGCTGAAAATATTTACCGGCGAACCCATTTCTACCAAATCTTATTTGGCTTCAGTGCAATACCAATATTCAGTCCGGGATAATCAATCTGACTTTTAAAACTTTCGCCATAGGTTACGTCAATGTTGAATATGTCAGGAACAATATCAAACCGCAGACCTGCCTGAAATGATGGCGTTTCAAAATCGGTGGTAAACACCTCTGATAAAATAATAAATCTGTCCGTTAGTCCGAGATCTGCCCGCAAGCCTGTAAAAAATCCATATTCAAAATCTCCGTTGATATTATCCCGGCCGTCAAACCCGATATTCAGATGAACCTGTGAGGATCGATCTAAAACATACTTAGTAAACGGCAGATAGGTATAAACTCTGTCAACGCGTCCTTCGGTATCGAAGAACATGGCGCCCACCCAGCCATATGAGTACCCGTCGAAATCGAGGTCGGTCGGTATGTATTTAAGTTCCCCGAAAATCTGTTGTAAGCTTACATCATCAGCAGTATCAAAAACAACACCGGGCGTGAAATCCCACAGGTGATTTAAAGAAATGGAGGGCTGTATCCAGGATTCTTCCGTGCCGTACCAGGCTTCAAGCTGAAGCTGTTTGTCAATCATTACGGTTGCATCATCAACCACCATTTGCTGAGCACTGGCGCTATGACTGAAAAGCCACATATTTGCTGCGATGATACATGAACACATTAAAAGAAATTTGCCAAAAGCGGCTGCACTACTTCTCATACAATCAGTTATTTATAATTTGTGAACTACAGGTGTGAGTCGGTTATGAAACGCGGTCTGCAAGTTAAATTTTTTCTACACATAAGATCTTACAATTGTTGCACAGAATACAATTTTATTAGCGGATATTTAAACGAATACTGATCAGCAAGGTAAATTCAGGGCCAAAATAATGTGATATCATGATTTGTAACATATCAACGATGCGGTTTATCTTGAGGTGATGAAAAAACAGAGTCTTTCAGTTTCACATTCACCCGTTCGCAAGGCACTTTATATAAGCCTTGCTGCGTCCTGCATCTCACTGGGACTAAAAACGGCTGCTTACTTGTTCACTGACTCAAATGCTGCTCTGTCTGATGCGGCTGAGTCCGTCGTGCATCTCTTTGCCGTCTTATTTGTGGTGTATGGATACTATTTGAGCCGAAAGCCTGCCGATGATGACCATCATTACGGCCATGAACGTGTTGAATTCTTTTCTATCGGTGCTGAGGGCGCCATCATCGTCATTGCCGGTTTAACGATTATCTACAATGCTGTAGAAAGTGCCATTCTGGGAATTGAGATTTCAAACATCGGTCTTGGAATGCTGCTGATGGGAATGGCTGCAATAGTAAATCTGACGGTGGGAGCTTATGTCGTTCGCGTAGGGCGCCGTGAAAACAATATGATCGCGGTGAGTAATGGAAAGCATACGCTCACGGATGTATGGACTAGCGGCGGAGTTCTGCTCGCGCTTGGGCTCATTGAATTAACCGGCTGGTTGGTGATCGATATTGTCGTTAGTTTGCTCATAGCCGGATACATTATCCATGAAGCCTACAAGCTTTTACGCTATTCTGTTCGCGGATTGATGGATACCCGAAATCCGGACGTGGATCGCGCACTTAAACAAGTGTTGCAAGATGAGGTGCCCGATCTCGTTAAAGGATGGCATCATTTACGACATCGTACGTCGGGAGGTACCACATGGGTTGAACTTCATCTTGTGTTTGAAGACGACATCAGCCTGAAAGCAGCTCACGACCATACGACCCGGCTCGAGCGAAAGTTAATCGACGCCCTTAAGACCGATGCCGTAGTTACCATTCACCTGGAGCCTGATGAAGCTCACGATAAATCTCATGATATTCTGAAAGGAGCAAACAGGGGCGTCGATCTTGACGATTTTGCTTAAGCAGATAATTTTTCGATGAAAATTCGACAGTGCTTCAGTAATCCCTTAGTTTTGATTGATATAATCTTTAGTAGTCCGAACAGACATGTGTTCAGATAACAACTTTTTCAATTACATTGGGAAGAGAGGTGTTTACTTAGTTTTTAAAAATTAACTGAACATTCCCCAATTCCCTCTTTTCTATGGGTATTCTTATATGGAAAATATGATAAACGAAAACAGAGTATAATTTTTTCAAGAGAGATACTGATCAAAACATAATGCAAGATATTCAAAAACTGATAGACAAAGCGATCACAGCACTCGATGCCGAAATTAAGGCGGTGCGTGAAAAACCATCCAGTGATGTACTTTTTAACGGCGTGAAATGTAAAATACAGCCTGAAGAGGGGGTTGACTATCAGTTTGAATCGTACCAGCAATCGATACGTTTTGCGGAAGAGATCCGCGCACTGATTGATGACAAAGACCTTACCATCCATCCCATATCGTATGAGAATCAGGAGCTTATCCTTAGATTTCCTGACGACCAGGGACCGGATATTACAGAGTGCCATGTAGAGTGGGAGAATGACTTTATCCTTAAAAAAACGCTTGAGGAGATCGAGCGAATTGATACGGAAGATGAAGCAATCAGGAAACGGGTTGAAAACCTGTTCAATCCGCCGGATGGCATTCTGCCTTCTAGTGATGAGATTGATGAAGATGGACATCGCAATGAGGCTCAGAGAGATGCCATCCAGAAAGCCTTAAGCAATCGAACGGTATTTATCTGGGGACCGCCCGGAACCGGGAAAACAGCCACGCTGGGCTACATTATTGCCAACTACCTCGACCAGGGAAAGTCCGTTCTATTTGCATCGAATACAAATCGGGCAGTTGACGTAGGGTTACTCAGTACATTACATGCGCTGAAAACAGTCGGCCATAAAGTGCCTCAGAATAAGCTTACCCGTTTTGGTGAAATTGCCTTGTCAGATTCCGCTCTTGAGGAGTATGAATTCGATCATCAGATGGAGCAGGTTGTCCGGCAAAAGAAGGAAACTGCAGGTGAATGGATCTCTCTGCTGGAACGGCGGGAAGCCGCATTGAAAAAAGTCGAAAAGCGGCTGCGCGATGGCAAGCAGCCGACGAATAACCAGGAGTTGGAACTGAAACTGATCGATCAGAAAATCGAGAGCCTGGGTGGTCGTGATGAACTGGAGGCGAGGATCGAGGCTCAGTCGTCTGTAAATGAACGATCGGAGCTTCGGAAAAAACAGCTGGTGGCAACAACGCTGGCTAAGGTTTGTACGTCTGATCTGTTTTTTGACCTTGAATTCGATGCAGTCATTGTTGATGAGGGATCGATGGCATCACTGCCCTATCTCATGGTTTTGGGTTCACTGAGTAAGTGGCATATGGTAGTTGTGGGTGACCCGATGCAACTCCCGCCAATCTCGATTACGACAGATCGAGAGGCCCGTGAGTTTCTTGAGAAAGATATTTTTACAACGGTTTCCGGTGCTGAAACCACAAGTGATCTCTTTGCCTGGCATGATGAACATCCATCCTATACAGCCTTTTTTGATACACAGTACCGCCTGGAAGAGTCGCTGGCCGACGTGATCAGCACCGTATTCTATGAGGGACGGCTCAAGACTGATAAACCGTCAGAATCGCTTGGGATTAATGGCGATAATCGTGCGTTTCACCTGGTTGATACATCAAAATACAATCCCTACCTGGAGCAGAAGTCGGGAGAGCGCGGATTCAAGCCGATAAACCTGGTTCATCAGGAAGTAGTAGAGCGGCTTATTCAAAAACTGGCGGGCCGGGGTGTGGCAATGCATCAAATTGGAATCATCGTACCGTTTAGAAGTGCTGTTTATGATTTGCGAAACCGATTGTATGATGCGGGTATTCGCGACGTAGAAGTAGGGACTATACATACATTTCAGGGACGAGAAAAAGACTACATTATTTTTGATACTGTGATGAGTGGCGAAAAACAGGGAGGATCACTCAGGCACTACTCCGTTCGTCCGCTTGATGAGGGGAAAAACGGCCTCAGTGTCCCCAGATTATTAAATGTCGCATTCTCAAGAAGCAAGAAAGAACTTGTGGTCATTGCCGATATGAATCACGTGGACCGAATTTACGGCGGAAAGTTTTTAGGGAAACTGCTGGAGAAAATTAAGTAGCGGGGACTTAGGACCTGGCAGAGTCACCGGTGCTTTTCCGTGTCCTTCAAGAGTCCGGGAATTACCTCACCGGACGACCTGATAGATTATAAGACCATCTACCAATCCAAATAAGTCTCTTCCAGAACTTACTTTGCCAGTTGCAAGATTCGTACACTGCCAAGTCTCAAGTCTCAAGTCTAATTTCTCATATCTCACATCTATAATCTCATCTCTATTCGTAAATGAGGAACGAAATATACCTCAGACTGTGTAGCAGAAGAGTCTTTTAATACAAACAGATTTTCAATGAATTCACATCAAAAACGGGACAAACTGATCGCATGGTCGTCAATTGCGGCGGTAACGGTCATCACAATCATTATTGTTGGTTTTATTTTTCCCGGTGCGGGTGAGGGGACGGTCGGCAACGGTGTAGAAGAGCCCGATCGCATGGTCTCCGTCATTCAGTTCGAGCCCGGCGCTATTGTTTCAGAAATCGAAATAACCGGCCGGGTTACGGCCGCCGATCGCATTGAGCTTTTCAGTGAAGTACAGGGGAGATTTGATAATGGATCGAAGCCGTTCCGAACAGGCATCAGCTTCAATGAGGGCGATACCCTGGCCCGGATTGACGATACAGAAGAGAAACTGGCCCTGATCAGCCAGAGGAGTCGTTTTTTGACCGCGTTATCAGGTGTTCTTTCCACGTTAAAATTAGACTATCCTGATCTGTATGAGCCATGGGCACAATACACCGAAGCATTTGATCCGGAATCTCCTGTAGAGGAATTGCCGGAAGTAGAGAATAGGCAGGCAAGACTATTTTTAACTTCTCGGGGTATTTATGAACAGTTTTACTCCATACAGAGCGCCGAAGCACGGTTGAATAAATTCACAATCGTTGCACCCTTTTCCGGAGAATTGCAGGAGGCAGATCTGGATCCGGGGTCACTGGTCCAGCCGGGCGTGAAGCTCGGTGAATTTACCGGCAGACTGTTTGAGCTGGAATCGTATGTGAGCCTTCAGGATTTACCTTTCATCGAAATCGGAGATCCTGTGGCGCTTAACTCAACAGTGCTGAATCAAAGCTGGAGCGGCTCTATTGTGCGGATCGGCTCATCGGTTGATAACAACACGCAGTCGGTTCCCGTATTTGTTGAATTGAATAGTGATACTGTGAAGGATGGTATGTACCTGGAAGGATCTATCAGCGGACGCACGCTTGAAAATGCTGTGGAAATCCCCCGGAATATGCTTACACGAGGCAATACAATATTGGTTGTTGAAGATAGCCTGGCCACCCACAAACGGGTAGAACCGCTTCTTTTCAAAAAGGAATCGGTAATCGTCTCCGGTTTATCGGCGGATGATCGAGTGATTGAGCTGAGGGCCGGCGCCAACCGTCTGGCGGGTATGAAAGTTGTTGTTGAGGGAGAGTAGCCAATGGAAAAACTGATTGGCTATTTTGTTCGATATCGTACGGTATCAACGCTCATCATTTTATTGATTGTCGCGCTCGGTATGCTTGTCTACGCCAATCTGGGCTACTCATTTTTCCCGGATGAAGATGTGAGCTTTATCGATGTAGAGATTGTGTATACGGGAGCGTCTCCATCTGAAGTAGAAGATGGAGCGATTGCTAAAATCGAGGACAATCTGAAGGGAGTTACGGGTATCGACCGGTTTACATCGCGGTCACAAAACAATTTTGGCAGTATCGCCATCGAGCTGCTGGAAAGTGCAGATCCGGATGAGGTACTTGTTGACGTTCAGAAAGCCGTAGACCAGATTACAACATTTCCGCCCCGGATGGATGAACCGGTGGTCTCTCAAAGGGAAGTACAGACGCTTGCCATGATCCTTACAATTAGTGGTGATGAGCCACTAACTGTTATCAAGGATATTGCAAGGGAGATAGAAGCTGATTTTCTCAATTCAGGGGTCATGTCTAAGATTCAGGTCTCCGGCTACCCGGACGAAGAGATCGACATCAGCGTGCGTGAAGCTGACCTGCGGGCGTACAATCTCACATTCAACGACATTACATCTGCAGTAGCTGCTCAGAATATCGAGGTGTTTGGCGGTACAATTCGGACTGGCAGTGAAGACATTCAGATCAAAGCCAACGCAAAAGAGTATTTCGCCGGAGATCTTGGCAATATTGTTATTCGTGCTGAAGAAGACGGCAAGAAAGTTCGTCTTGCGGATGTGGCTACATTAAGAAATATCTTCGCAGAAGAACCGGAGCGGCGCTATCTGAATGAGAAGCCAGCAGTTACCTTTACCATTTTTAATACCAACAGCGAGGATATTCTTGAAACGGTTCTGTTTTTGAGAGACTATGTTGAGGAGTTCAATGCGGGGCGGGAAGACCTTCAGCTAACCGTAATTTCTGATCAGGCTGAATCTCTGGAAGAGCGGATCCAGGTTCTCAGCGATAATGCGTGGCAGGGAGCACTTCTTGTTCTGATAGTTCTGGCCATTTTTCTCAACTTTCGCCTGGCACTGTGGGTGGCCCTGAAAATCCCGCTCTCCATTTTAGGAATGATTATTTTTGCAGGCATCTACGATGTGACCATCAATCAGCTCTCAATGTTCGGGGTTATTCTCGTTCTGGGAATCCTGGTGGACTACGGCGTGGTGGTGA
>CAZVEP010000095.1:0-12564 GCA_964625635.1 uncultured Rhodohalobacter sp. | reverse complement strand
TTTCTAAAAGCTCTGTTTAAAAATATGAGAAGGTCTTTGGAAAAGGTTATATTTTAGAAATTAATCAGAAATTATTGAAATATTTCATCCATGATCTACAAACAAAAGTTCTACTATATTTGTAAAACACCTCTCAGTGCTGAAGGTCCGTCAGATGTTGAAGTGATTGAAAGAGCAGATGACACCGTTCAATTTCCCGATCTGTTCAAAAAGTTTGAAGATTTGAGATCGCATGCATTTAATAAAGACAATCTATACAGCATTGTCAGGGCAGATGATATATATGAACTTTTGCGGACAGGAACAGAGAAAGAGGCACAAGAACTCGCATTTGAACGTGCGGAGCCTGAAATCATCACCAATTTGCAACATCGTGTGATGCAAAAAAACGATGAAAATGCCCGTGCAATTTTAAAAGAAGTTCACGAACTAGACACCTGATTTATTGATCTTTTCCTACTGTAGTTATTGAATGAATACAGTCTTAAGCATGTTATAATAATCAATAACAAAGCTAATTATTCACTCAAACGATTGAGGTAAATTATGAGTCAAGCAACAGTCGTAAACGGAAAACAGGATATGGAAATTAACATCGGCATTTCAGAAGAGAACCGTGAAAAAATCGCAGAAGGTTTATCCAAGGTGCTGGCAGATTCTTATATGCTATATTTAAGAACGCACAATTATCATTGGAATGTTACCGGAGAGCATTTTCACTCGCTTCATGAGCAATTTGAAGAACAATACACCGAACTTGCTGAGGCAGTTGACGAAATTGCAGAACGAATTCGTGCACTGGGTCACCGGGCACCAGGATCTTTCAGAGAGTTTAACGAACTCACATCAATTAAAGAAGATACTGATCAGCCCAAAGCGATGGAAATGGTTCGCAGACTTGCTGTAGATAACGAAACGGTTCTCCGCACAGCGAGAGAAGCACTACCGGCATGCGAAAAAGCAGGAGACGAAGCATCTATTGATCTTATAACAGAACGGTTGCATACGCACTCCAAAACAGCATGGATGTTGAGAAGTCATTTGGAATGACCGATACTTTTTGAGTATTTAAAGCCACGCTTAATGTGTGGCTTTTTTTATTTACTTTAATATCCTGCCTTCCCACTGACGGTACCTTTCTTACCCACTCTCTTAGCCGCTCCCCTATTAATATTCTCAATAAAAAATTTCAGGTATGGCATATCATTTTAGGGATGTTGTATTTGATCACTAAATCACTCATTTTTGGTAATTATCAACATATGCTTTAGGCGCAACTGAAAAGATGAGCTTTCGGATAAATTCAATTTGCGTGACCAAACTTAATCTGTAATAAAACTAACTGAACACTATGGAAACACTACAGAATATAGATCTCACGGGGATCGTAACTACTTATGGCCTGCCTTTGGTTTGGGCGATTGTCACACTGGTTGTTGGTTTATGGATCGTGAAAATAATCAGGACCGGAGTTCGCAAGGCTCTGGACAAGGGTGACACTGAAGAAACACTCAAGTCGTTTTTATTAAGTATAATTACGATCCTGTTGAAAGTAATGGTTTATATTACTGCTCTCGGCATGCTGGGTGTGGAAATGACATCATTCATAGCAATTCTTGGTGCAGCTGGCCTGGCCGTTGGTCTTGCACTTTCCGGCGCGCTTCAAAATTTTGCTGGTGGTGTTATGATTCTCCTCTTCAAGCCATTTAAATCGGGTGATTTCATAGATGCACAAGGGCACTCAGGAACAGTGCGTGAGATTCAGATATTTTCAACCATACTGAAAACGCCTGACAACAAGACAATCCTGATTCCCAACGGTAAACTAGCCAATGATTCAATGGTTAATTATTCTGTTGAAGAGCAACGGCGTGTTGACTGGACTGTTGGAATAGGATATGGTGACGATCTTGATAAAGCATATGAAGTAATCAAGCGGTTGCTTTCTGAAGATGACCGCATTTTGAGTGATCCTGAGCCATTTATGGCTGTTAAAGAATTAGCAGACAGCTCTGTAAATATTGTGGTTCGGGTATGGGTGAATGCTTCCGATTACTGGGGTGTAAACTTTAAACTGAACGAACAAATTTATAAAACATTCGAAGACGAAGGCTTAAATATTCCGTTTCCACAACGCGATATACACGTTCATAACGTAAATTAAAATGCCCTTAATAATCCTTCCGTGGCAGCCTTAAAAGCAATCGGAAGGATTTTTTACACTCGGCAACGCCAGGATAAATAGATAACTGGTTTGAATAGCATTAGCGTTTAGCATTCTGCTAACCGTTTAATTTAAATAACAAATTTTACTCCGCTCACATGGATTATTTCAACAATCTTCTTGGCAATTCTGAGGAGCTAACAGCGCTTGTAGTCAGCCACGGATTAAGCCTTATTGGGGCAGTTTTAATACTAATAATTGGTTATACCATTGCGGGCTGGGCATCAAGAAGAGTCCGGAATTCCGCACTTAAGTCAGAAAAATTTGATGACACACTGGCTCCGGTTTTTAGTCAAACCGTGAAAGTGGTGATTTTAATAGTTACAGTTCTTGCCGTATTGGGACAGTTTGGTGTTGAAACTGCCAGTATTATCGCCATTTTGGGTGCTGCAGGTTTGGCGGTAGGTCTCGCCCTCCAGGGAACGCTCAGTAATGTGGCGGCGGGTATGATGTTGCTCATACTGCGGCCATTCAAAATTGGAGATGTAATTGAAGTGTCAGGCACCCTGGGGATTGTGGACCAAATAGGCTTGTTTACAACTCAGATGCACTCATTTGATAATATTGGAATTGTGATGCCTAACTCAAGAGTATGGGGAGCAGAAATAAAGAATTTAACGCAGTATGATACCCGCCGCTGTGATCTCGAATTTGGTATTTCATACAGCGATGACATGGACAAGGCTGTTCAGCTTATTGAGGAAGTTCTTAAAGGAGACGAGCGAGTGATGCATGAACCAGAATGGCTTATTGCAGTATCTGCACTGAAAGACAGTTCCGTAGCGATTACTGTAAGGGCATGGACAAAAACACCTGACTTATGGCCACTCAAATTTTACCTTATTAAGCGGGTGAAAGAAGTGTTTGATGAAAACGATATCAGTATTCCATTTCCACAGCGAGATGTGCATATGTTTCAAGAAAACTGATTGTCAAAAAGACTGAAATATATTTAAAGCTCACTCAACGCGGGGTTTAAACAGGCTGGAAATTATAGTTTATATAGCTGGAATTTACGTTTAGCTCTGATAGGCAATATTATATTGATGTGTTCGTCATTCACTAGTAGAAACTGTGTAACTGGAATAATCGGCAAAAAGTAAATGGAATGATTGACCTGTGCAGAAAAGTTGCTTCCATACCTAATGTTGGTTAAACTTCTGATCTATATAGCAGGCGACAAGCCGTAATGTGCAACCCTAAAAGACACGTCAATTTTGTCTGAAGAAAAACAAACACCCAAATCTGAATCAACATATCTGTTTGAATCCCCATTTGCGTACGTAAATCAAGTGGGAGAGATTATGTTGAAGGAGACATCACTATCAAAAAAGAGAAAAATCACGACCGTTGACCCCGACTCTGTTCAAGACAGAATTGAAGCTTTGGAAAATGCCTATGAGAATGTTGAGTCGAAAGCAGAATCTTTTTTTGATAGACTGGATGACACGACAGCCCTTAATGCCGACGATGTTCGGCAGGAATTCAATAAGCTCAAAGAGGAGATTCTGGCATCTGAAGCAATTGGTGATTTTGAAACTCTTATCACGAGTTCTCAGGAACGGCTTGAGAAGTTGTTAGATGAAGCCCAAGATAGCGCCAAGACTGAAGACGATTTCTCAACAGAAAAAAATGCAGGCGCTGAAGAATCTGCGGTGGCAGTATCAGAAGATTCTGTGGATGAAACAGAAGGCCATGAACCTGAAACTGAAGAGGACGCACAAGAAGCTGAAGATACTATCGCTGAATCCGATATGGAGGAGACGGAAATACAGGAGACGCCGGCCGGGGACGACTCAGATAAACTATCTGAAACGGAAGCTTATTATAAAGAACTGGCTGATAAGGCAGAACAGCTTATAGATGTAAGCGACTGGGCATATGTTTCGCTGGAGTTCGATAATATTGATACCAAATGGGAAGAGGGACCGGATCCTGAGGATGTAGATATTTCGGATTACAGAGAAAAGATCGATAAGATGCGGCAGGAGTTTGAAGAGAAAAAACAGGCCCATTATGAAGAGAAAAAACGCCAGCGCGAGGAAAACCTCAAAAAGAAAAAGAGCCTTCTCGAGTCTCTGCAAAAAATTGTAGACGAAAAACAGTGGACCGCAACGCGGGAAGTTGGGAAACTAAAAGGGCAATGGGATCGGATAAAGGCGGTTCCTGAGGGTGAGGAAGAAGATCTTGATAAGAAATTCACAAGTCTGCTCAGTACATTTGATGACCATAAAGTTGATCGTCTGGTTAAAAAGAAGCAAAAAGAGGAAGATAATCTCACGGGCAAACTTGTAATTCTTGAAAAGATGGTTTCTTTCATTGAGGGGCTTGATGAATCGTCTGACTGGAAAGAGACCGACAAGGATTTTGAACGGCTTGCCAGACAATTTCGCAAAATTGGACGTGTGCCTTCTGAAAAAAATCAGGAGGTCTGGAACACCTATCACTCACTGCAGGATACCTTTCATACCCGCCGCTTTAAACATGATAAAAAGTATCGCGAAGAGATAGAGAAATATCTCACACGCAAGAAAAAACTTATTGATGAGGCAGAGGCGCTGATCGATGCTGATGATCTGGCAGATGCCGCCAGAAAAGTGAATAAGCTTCACAGGCGATGGAAAAAAGCCGGCAATCTTCCTCAAAAAGAAGAAAACGAGTTATGGGATCGGTTTAAAGCTGCTACCGATGCTTTTAACCAGAAGAAGTCTGATAATATTGATCTTTTGCGAGAGCAGGAGCAGGAAAATCTGGTTGAAAAGCAGAATCTTATTGATAAAGCGGAAGAGCTGAAAGACTCTGAGAACTGGGAGCAGACTCACCGTGATCTTCAGAGCCTGATGGACAAGTGGAAGAAGATTGGGCCGGTGCCAAAACGCAGCTCAGGGAAAATATGGAAGAAGTTTAAAGGTGCGATGGATCATTTTTATGATCGAAGGCGCGACCACTTCAAAGAAGTTAAAGAGGAGAGAAAAGATAATCTTAAAGAGAAAGAGGAAGTCCTTGGAAAACTTCGCGACCTGAAAGACCATGAGGATCCTATTGAAGCAGTAAACCTTGCAAAACCACTGCAGGAAGAATTCAAAAAAGCAGGATACGTACCGATCAAACATAAGAACCGAATGTGGAAAGAGTATCGGGAAATTTGCGATATAATTTATGATCGTTTCAGAGCTGCAAAAGCCGCTGTTGACGTAGTGGGACGTGAAAATGTTGAGAGTTTTTCAGCGGATGATATTGCCGATATCAGGAAAATGAACAGCAAAGCTGCCAGTCTGCGAAAGGAAATTAAAAGGATGGAGCAGGAACTGATTCAGCAGAAAGAATCTCTGAGCTACTTTAAACCATCAAGCGGCAGCAATACGCTACTTGATCAAGTGAAGAAAAAGGTCGATAAGGCAGAAGAAGATATTGTTAAAAAAGAAGAAGAGCTCTCTGAACTTGAAAAACAAATTGACCTGATCAAAAGGGAAGGAGCCTAGCTTGTGCAAAGATGACTTGCGCAGGTTTAAAGATTGAATAAGGAACTGCGTTTGTCTACAAAACCACGAAATATTTTTCTTATCGGTGGCGCTCAGTCACCGGGATATAAAAAGGCGTGTGAGATTGCCGGTAAATCAAGGGTGGAATTTTGTTCTGATGGCGACCAGCTCAAGAGAAAACTTACTCTGGAGCTACCGGCCTCGGTCATTATTCATGAAGATCAGATAAAAAATATAACTGATTTTCTTGAAGAGACATTTACACAGAAACCCGGACGGCGATTTATACCCACAGCTATTCTCAGCAAGAATGTGTCTGCTTCTATAAAGCTTTTTGAGCAGTGCCTGTATCCTGTTCGTGTTTTAGGAGAAAACTCTGATGAAGAGATAGCTGAATTTATTGAAGATTCAATACAACCAACTATAGATGTCAAGTTTTGGGGTGTGAGAGGGTCGACGCCTTGTCCCAACAGCGAAAATATCCGCTATGGTGGAAATACCAGCTGTGTAGAAATTGAAATACCCGATTATGATAGTAAACTTATCCTGGACTCGGGCACTGGGATCAGGAATCTGGGCAATTATTTTGAAAGGTATTCATCCGGGTCAATTGATGCCGATCTTTTTATAACTCACCCGCATTGGGATCATATTCAGGGGTTTCCGTTTTTCTCTCCATTCTATGAGAAAAACAATTCATTTCGGATTCACATGCCAGAACAGTATCGGGGTGGGGCAAAAGATATACTGTCCGGTCACCTTACCAAGACTTTTTTCCCTGTCACGCTTGGTATGTTTGACGCGGATATTGAATATATCACACAGGAAGAAGAGCCTGCAAGATTTGGCCCGGTTGAAGTAGACTATCTGGTTGCCAATCATCCTACAAAAACCGCTATTTACAGGTTCAAAATTTATGGCTATACAATCATATTTGCCCCTGATAATGAGCTTCCAATGGCTACATCACCACTGCGGTACGTAGACCGTTTTTGTGATTTTATCGAAGGGTGCGACCTGCTTATTCACGATGCTCAGTATGATCTTGAACTCCTTAAAACACGCGAAGGGTGGGGCCATTCTGCCTGGGAAAGAGTACTTGAGTTATCAAAAGAGAGCGGTGTTAAGCGATTATATCTGACACATCATGATCCTGACTCATCAGATCAGAAACTTAAAAAACTGTCATCACGTCTGGAGCTGTATAAGAAAGATGTGTTTGCTGAGCTTGAGCTTGCTCGCGAAGGCTTGTCTGTTAAGCTGCCTGTTGATAAAGAGAAATTAAACTAATGAACTCTTCCCGACTATTATATTAATCGGGAGAGAAATCCATCAATAAACCGGACATTTAATCTAGAGAAAGATTCGGAGTCCAAGCCCACCGTTTACATCAAATGACGTTTCCGGAACCAAGTCGAGAAGGGGAGCGACTTCAAAAAATGCAGACAGTCTTGTGTCGGGTATAATGTATTGAAGTCCAAATGGAATTCTTGCCCCCAAACGAGGATCATCAGCTAACTGCACACGAGCACCGATCCCGTAATAGAGGGCCAGGCTCCCGGAATCAACATCCAGCCATTCATGCCGGAGATAGTCACCATGTAAATGAAGTGAGCCATTATCTCCAAAAGACCATGCGATTCCAGCATCAAAAGCCGTGCTGTTTGATTGCCAGGCTTTCAGGCTTATACCTGTTGGTTCACCCAGAATAATACCAAGCTCAGTATTGCTGTATCGGTCCTGTGCATGAGATAGGCCAACTAAAGCAAAAAGTAGTAAAGCTGAGGTTAATAATGTATATGTAATTAATTTCTTCATAATGATATTTTTGATTGGAAGTGTGTTATGGGGTTGATTCAATTTGACTTGATATCTTTCGACAGGATGTTTGAAATAATGATTTTGATTACGCGTGACTGAAAATATAGATTCATTCGCTGCAGAAATAATTCAAAGATCAGGAAAAACTTTCCCCCGGTTGAAATTTGAGAAGGGATCCATTCAGAGCAATTCAATTACGCATGTAGACATCTATTTGCAACTCATCCAAACTAAGAATTATACAACAAGCATCAGCTTATCTTAAAGATATAATAACATGTGATGTTCCTGAAAAATTCTCACTCATCGTTTAAGATTATCAGATGAGGTGATTCGCCCAAAAAGTCGATAACATAACTTTTCGATAAATCAGGATGATTTTTTATGCATAACCTTGAATAGTGGGTATGAAAAAAAGCGATTTTTTGATCTTTATACCTGCTTGGTGAAATATCCTGACAGTTTGTGGCCAAACATTTAATCATCATATTTATCGAGCAGGGTTAAAAATCACCTTTTGAAAATAAAAATAATTACCTATAATCAACTCTTCTCCTAAAAAATTTTATGTAAAAACAGTATTCACTTATAAATTTTAATACGTAAAGGGTGCGTTGTTGATGCCAGGTCTTACCCGAAAAGAGTTTTTAAAAAGAACCGGAACCCTGTTTGGTGGTGCCTATACATCAATGTTGGCAATGGGTTTGATTAAAGAGGCCCCCGTCAATGATTTTGATCTGAATAAGACTGAATCTGATAAATCGATAGTGATTATAGGTGCGGGACTTGCGGGACTAACTGCTGCATGGGAGCTGGAAAAACTGGGCTACAACTGCATGATACTGGAAGCGAGAGACAGAGCAGGCGGCCGCTGCTGGAGCGTAAGAAACGGCAGTAATAATACCGAAATGGAGTCAGGTGATCAGACGGCAAAATTTGATAACGGCCTCTATTTTAATGCAGGCCCAAGCCGTATACCTCACCACCATAAACTGACACTACACTATTGCAAAGCATTGGGCGTTCCGCTGGAGGTTTACAACAATGTAAATGAAGCAGCCTATGTATACAGCGAAGGCTCAGGGCCGCTTTGTAACAAAAAAATCAGGGCCAGGGAGATTCGTAACGATATCAGGGGATACATGTCTGAGCTTTTAGCCCGGGCGGTTGATCAGGATCAGCTTGATCTTGAAATGTCTGGTGACGATGTCGAATCTGTTATTCAGTATTTACGGGCTGAAGGCGCATTAAATAATGATAAACTCTACCAGGCGTCGGCACGACGCGGATATAATATGCCGCCAGGAGTTACGTCAGGAACTGTCTCAGATGCCTATTCACTGAGTGATATTATAGCTTCAGGTTTCATGGAGCCAGATTTCTATAACGTGGCTGAGTATACCTACGAACTGCAAATGACAATGTTCCAGGCAGTGGGCGGTATGGACAGGATTTCCGATGCTCTGGAAGGAGTACTGAAAACAGATATAAATCTTGGTGCAGAGGTGACGGCAATAGAAAATCGCGAAGAGGGAGTAGAAGTGGAGTACATCACTGGGGGTGTAAAAAATGTGATTGAAGCTGATTACTGTATTTGCACCATTCCGCTTTCTGTATTACGAAATATACCGCATAATTTTTCAGGTTCTGTGAGTCGGGCCATAGACTACGCTACATATAATTCAACGGCGAAAATTGGGCTACAGTTTAAGCGAAGGTTTTGGGAAGAGGATGAAGAGATATACGGCGGAATCACCCGAACCAATAATGATCTCACCCAAATTTTTTATCCGTCAAATGATTATCACTCAGAAAAAGGAGTATTGATCGGAGCCTATAATTTTGGCGACAGGGCAGCCCGATTTGGAAATCTTGGATATGACGAGAGAACAGCCTTTGCTCTGGAAAAAGGGTCACAGATTCATCCGCAGTACAAAAATGAATTCGAGCATGCATTTTCAGTCAGCTGGGAAAATACAAAATACAGTCTTGGCGGCTGGGCTGAGTACAACCGGCGTACGCGACAAATGATACATAGCGAATTACAGGAGCCTGATGGGCGCGTTTACTTTGCCGGTGAACACTGCACCTACCTGAACGCCTGGATGGCCGGGGCGTTTGAATCGGCACGAAGCGTGGTTGGAGATCTTCACAGTCGGATAAATGAGCGACAGTTTAACTACGAGAAAATCACAAATTGACACACAAAACACTACGGAACTAAAATGGCAAAAAATATGAATAGGAAGGAGTGGTTTAAATCGAGCGGGACTCTGTTGGCAGGATTCACAGCGCTGTCCGCTGGAATACTACCGCGCAGCAATAGAGCATTATATGCCAGAAAGCCGATCAAATCATCAAGAACATTTATCTCTGATGGTGAGTTTTTAGCTCGGTTGCCGGTTCAGGAACTCAGGGCCAGGCTAAGTGCAAATGAGAATCCATTTGGACCGTCCGATAAAGCGAAAGAAGCAATTCGCCAGTCGATTGATGGAAGCTATCGTTATGGATTTCAAGACATAAGAGCTCTTTCAGAAAAAATCGCTGATCACGAAGGGATTGACCAGAATCAGATACTGATGGCGGCAGGCTCGTCTCAGATTCTGCTTGCGGCAGCTATTTATATAAGCCATAAAGGTGGCAATATCGTTACCGGAGATCCAAGCTATGCAGATCTGCCATCGACAGCTGAAGAGATGGGAACCGAAGTGAAATGGATTCCGCTGAAGGATGATTTTTGCCTCGATCTGGAAGGGATGGAAGCCGCTATTGATGATGATACAAGTATGGTTTATATCTGCAATCCCAATAACCCGACCGCAACTGTTCTCGACCCGGGAGAGCTCGACTCTTTTTGCCGGCGTGTGTCGGAAAAAGTGCCTGTTCTTATTGATGAAGCATACATCGAATACCTGGATGAACCAGATGTGAATAGTATGATGAGCCTGGTTACCGAAGGCTATAACGTGATTATCGCACGAACTTTTTCAAAAATGTACGGTTTTGCAGGTCTGCGCGTAGGGTACATGGCCGCTCGTGAGGAGATGGTGAATAAAATTTTGCCATTATCACGTGGCTTTGCGTCTATATCGGCTACCTCGGCCTCAGCGGCACTTGCTGCTTACAATGACACTGAATTTATAGACGTAACAAAACAAAAAAACCGGGAAAGTAAAGAGGCACTGATCTCCACTCTTGATCGGGAAGGCTATGAGCATATACCATCATCTACAAATTTTGTGATGTTCCCGGTACGCCTGCCAGGCGAGCGATTTGTGCAGGAGATGCTGAACCGCGGAGTAAGCGTTCGGTCATGGACGTTTGCTGAAAAGAACTGGTGCAGGGTTACGGTTGGTACATTGCCCGAGATGGAGCAATTTGCTCAGGCATTCCACGAGATTTCATGAAAAATATCAATCGAAATCTGTCAGAGTTGGCGGATAGGATGAGATTTTGGGCAGGGGTTAGAATAGTTGACGGAGGACGGAAGACCGCGGGCCTTTGGCCCGGTGACCGGTAACGAGTCCAAGCTAACTCACCAATAACGAATGCACCGATAACAAATAACACCACACCGATAGACTACTTTATGAAACACCTGATTTTCTTAACCATCTTATTAATGCCAATCACAATCGTGGCGCAATCAGGAAACGATGCACCGCGCCCAATTACCATGGAGGAGTATGAACTGGCACAAACATTTGAAGTCAGCGATCTCGATAATGACACCTACGTAAAAGTAGGAGACGGTGATTATATTTTAGATCGATATGAGCTTCGCCAGCCTATTTACATTACGGGTGATGATGGTATTCAAAAGCGGGTGGATATTTACAAACTGGTTGAACATGAAAACCTGGATGAATTGGGACTCCTGTTTTTCTATACCAATGAGAATAATGAGGTTTATAAAGCACTGCTGCCAAACTATACCGCTGATGGTGAGGTATGGGAGCAATACTTTGAAGATATTCATGCGATTGATGAAGCAGAGAAGAATTACGTATTAAAGCTTTCGTATGTGCTGTCGAGAGAGCTCTCGTTTCAGATGTTTAAAAATATGCAGGGTGAAGAATTCATTGAGGAGGATGCTACTTATGGATCCGATATCTGTTTCCCGGGAGATCAGCTGGTTGAGTTAACAGATGGCAGGGTAAAGCAGATGAAAGATGTGTTGCCCGGAGATAAAATTATGACACACGACCCTGCAACGAACAGTCGAAAGGTTACCACTGTTGACGAACTTGTTGCTCATATGCCTTCAAATTACGCAATCACAAAGCTGACATTGATGCACTCAAATCGATTGGTACTGAAAGATGGAGTATATGTTGAGCTTTCAATAAGAGAGCTGAAGGCGACCCCAAATCATCCAATGACAACCAGCAAGGGCAATGTGGAGATCGGTCGGATTGAAGCTGGAGATGAAATCGTGGGCTGGAATGACCTTGAGAACACCTACCGAACATTTACGGTGTTGAATACCATCGAAATTACGGAGGGTGTCCAGCCGGTTTACAGTATCAAAGCTTCGGATGAATCATCCATTAAAGTAAATGGGGTTCTGGTCCGTCAGAAGTAGGTTGATTATTAAGACCTGACAGCATTTCCGCGTCTTTTCCGTCCCGATACTTCGGGACTGTCAGCGTCTGTCAATATGTTAATCTTAAGTCATCGCGGGCTCTGACCCGTGATCTCCAATCTCAGGTAATGCAAGGCTGTATTCCGTGTTAAAATTAAGTGTTGAACAGGATTGGGAGATCTCTTCCCGAAGCTTTGGGATACGGGATGACGCCCAGTCCGTCTGCAAAACCTTACAGCCGCAGGTACAGCTTTAGCAGCACATTCCGGTGCATTTCCGTCTCGAAGTATCGGAACTGTAAACGTCAAATTCGTAACTCATAAATCGGTATGCGTTATTGGAAATTCTCAATGCGTGTATCGAGCCCTTTATCAGCTGTTTGAGTGCTAAAAAAATAAACGCTTCTTTTGATTTAACGATTTAGAAGATTTGGCGACGTAGCGATTTAATGA
>CAZVEP010000094.1:0-12928 GCA_964625635.1 uncultured Rhodohalobacter sp. | reverse complement strand
GGGAGTTTTCTTCGAGTTACATTTAAAATGGTTAACAATTACCAGAGTTTTCTTTCTTTGGCTAATCTACCGTAAGTTGTTTCTTTTCTAAATCAGCCTAAAACAATTTTCGTAATATGAAGAAGTACGACTTCGATTTCGAGATGAACGTGCGGGATTATGAACTGGATACACAAGGGGTGGTCAATAATTCAGTCTATCAAAACTATCTTGAGCATGCCCGCCATCAATTCCTGATTGCGATGGGGATAAACTTCAACGAACTCCATAAAAACGGGGTAGACGCTGTGGTTCATAAAATTGAATTGGAATATAAGCGCCCTTTGGTGGGAGATGATTCGTTTATTGTTAGTACCCGAATTCAGAAAAAGGGGCACGTGCGCTACATTTTTGAACAGGATATCTATAGAAAACCGGATAGAGAATTGATGCTTAAAGGTGTTGTAACGTCTGTGTTCATGAGCAATGGGCGTCCTATAAGACCGCCATTAGCTGTTGTAGAAGCTCTTGATGCATTTCGGGAGAATGCGTAACGTGCTGTAAAATAATTTCTTAGACGATATATCTAAAATTAATATCAACAACCCGCTATGAAATATATAATACCAATACTTGCTCTATTCTTTATTGCCTCCTGTTCTGATAGCCAAATGAATAGCAGTAATTCGTCAGAAGCGGCAAAGGCCGAGCTGGAAGAGCTGCTCGATGATTTTTTACATGGAGCATCAGAAAATAATGCTGAAATGCATGATCGTTTTTGGGCTGAAGATCTGATCTATACATCATCGGCAGGCGAGCGAATTACAAAACAAGATATAATGACCGGTTTTCAAGCGGACACTTCTTCGGTAAGCACAGAAGATCAAAGTCCGCAGTATTCATATGAAGATCTTCAGATAATGGTGTTTAATGATGCAGCCGTTGTAGCTTTCCGGCTCGTGGGAACCACCGGGTCGGGCACCAATGCGGAAGAGATGAACTACTATAACACAGGCACATTTATAAAGCGAAACGCACAGTGGCAAGCCGTTGCCTGGCAGGCAACGCGGATCCCGGAATAAATCTTTTTTTAAAGTGAAGTCTCAACACTGCTAATCTAAATCGATATCGATTACTGACGATTCGTAGGTGGTTAACCAGAGCGGTACAGACAGTGCTGCGAGGAAGCATATTGCACCGAAAATTGTGAGACCAACACCTATTTCAGTATCGTAAGAGAGAAGATTCCAGGATGTGAGCAGATTCCCCCAATCATGAGCAGAATCGCCTAACCCTCCAATAAGCGGAAGCTGACGTGCTCCGGCATCAGCCGCATAAAATCCAACACTGAGAAAAGCTGACCCCACCAGGTAAAACCCAAACTGAATGCCTGTGAGTGTCTTGTTATACAAAAAGTAGATAAGTATGAATACGGGAAGCGTGATTTCATAAAGTGATCCGCCAAGAATAGTGAGCGTTCGATTTCCAAAAAATCCCATAAACGTGTGGCCCGCTTCGTGAATAATCAATAAAAAGTTTTGGGTAATGAGATTTTCCAGATTAATAGGGAAGGGGAAATCGTAATTGTAGCTGAAGAAAATGTTAAAACGAAGTGTCCAGTATGCCTGGTGTAAATGGTAGATAATAAATGGAATGAGAACTATGCTCAACCACCATCGCCTGATGACATCACCAATATTGATGTTATTAAATCGATCCACTACCCGGGTGTTAAAATGTCTGACTTGATTATCAGAAAACTGCTCATAAAAAGTGCAGTTTCAGATACTTATTCATCGGTTGTGGGTAATTCAGACTTAAACAGGCTGATTTAAAAATATGATTCAATAAAGCGGACAGTCATTCCACCGGCTCAAGATCCTTCAGCTGCTCTTCTGTAAACATTTTTGATTTTATCAAGAAACGGACTCCCATAGGGATTTCAATAGAAAAGCTCGATCCCCGGCCTTCTTTCACATCGAGAGTTAGCTGCATATTCTGCCAGTATTTAAACTGATCCTTTGCCATGTAAAAAGGCGCGCCATACACCTCGCTCACTTTAACGTCACTTTTTCCTACCCGAAACTGCCCGGCCTTGTAGCACATGGGCGAGGAACCGTCGCAGCATCCACCGCTTTGGTGAAACATTAGCTCGCCGTGCTTCTCACGAAGCTTATCCATGATCTCTTTGGCTTCGTCGGTAATGAGTACTCGTTTTACTGGCATAGCTGTATGACTTAGATGTTGAGAAATTTGTGTATTAATAATACGGGCAGGTAACCTATGACGGAAGCTTAACGCCCTCAAAGTTAAAAAATCATTCGGCCACCGGAGGTTAGGCCCCTGGCCGGGCTATGAAGAAACCCAGCCGGGGCAAACCGTAAACAGACCTCAGTTTATATTTAACACCATTCGGCCTTCGATTTTATTCGCTCGCATATCGTCCAGAACGCTGTTAACGCTATCAAGTTCGGCCGCGTGAACGCTGGCTTTTACTTTTCCTTCAGTTGCGAAGTCTATCGATTCCTGCAGGTCTTTCCGGGTTCCAACGATGGAGCCTCGAATCGTGATCCTGTTAAGCACCGCATTGAAAATATCCAGGTCGAAACTGCCCGGTGGCAAACCGTTCATTGCAAGAGTGCCTTTGCGGCGAAGCGTGCTGAGCGCCTGGCTGAACGCCTGTGGTGCTACAGCAGTAACAAGGGCCCCGTGCATACCTCCGGTTTCTTTTTTGAGATAGCTGCCCGGGTCTTCTTCCATGGCATTGACGGTCAAATCGGCTCCAAGCTTCTTCGCGAGCCTGAGTTTGTCGTCTGCGATATCAATTGCGGCCACGTGCATACCCATCGCTTTTGCATACTGAACGGCAAGGTGCCCCAATCCGCCAATTCCTGAAATTGCCACCCACTCTCCGGGTTTGGTTTCAGTTTCCTTCAATCCCTTATAGACGGTGACGCCGGCGCAGAGGATCGGTGCGATTTCTGTGAAATTGACGTCGGAAGGCAGGTGTCCGACATATTTTGGATCGGCTATCACATATTCGGCATAGCCTCCATCAACACTATAGCCCGCATTTTCCTGCGATTCACAAAGAGTTTCCCACCCGGTGATGCAGTGCTCGCAGGTTCCGCAGGCTGAATAGAGCCAGGGAACTCCTACAGCATCGCCCTCTTTGACGTTGGTTACGTTTTTACCGGCTGCGGCAACATAACCAACACCTTCATGGCCCGGAATGAGCGGTAGTTTAGGCTTTACGGGCCAGTCGCCATCTATGGCGTGCAGATCGGTGTGGCAGACACCACTGGCTTTTACTTTTACAAGTATCTCATTATCGCCCGGTTCCTTCACGGGCATCTCTTCAATATTTAGCGCATCGCCGAATTTATGTGCGACCGCTGCTCTCATTTTTTTTGGTAACATGGCAGTCCTAATCTTGACAGTTATTTTTGAATAAAAATCCGGGCCGCCCGATGTCGGCCCGGTTGAACTTACTTCGGTTTTAGAAGAAGCCCATTGCTTTCTTATCGTAAGAAATCAGCATGTTTTTAGTTTGCTGATAGTGGCTGAGCATCATCTTGTGATTCTCACGGCCAAAACCAGATTTTTTATACCCGCCAAATGCCGCATGTGCAGGATAGGTATGGTAGCAGTTCACCCATACACGCCCGGCTTTGATAGCGCGAGGTACCTGGTAAAGCTGATGCGCATCGCGCGTCCATACGCCGGCGCCCAGACCATAAAGTGTATCATTAGCGATGGAAATGGCATCGTCCACATCCTTGAAGGTTGTGAGCGATGTAACGGGACCGAAAATCTCTTCCTGAAAAACCCGCATGGAGTTATCACCGCCGAAGATTGTTGGTTGAATGTAGTATCCGTTTGAGATGCCGTTACTTCCAACAGCTGCTTTCTCGCCGCCAACGAGTACTTTTGCGCCTTCTTCGCGCCCAACCTCAAAATAATTGAGGATTTTCTCGTACTGATCATTTGATGCCTGGGCACCCACCATCGTTTCGTCATCCAGCGGATGCCCCATCTTGATCGCTTTTACCCGTTCGATCACTCGTTCGGTAAACTCATCAGCGATTGATTCCTGCACCAGTATCCGGGACGGGCACGTACAAACTTCACCTTGGTTAAGCGCAAAAAGTGCAGCTCCTTCCAGAGCTTTGTCGAAATATTCGTCATCGGCATCCATCACGCTTTCAAAGAAAACATTCGGACTTTTGCCGCCAAGCTCCAGCGTGACAGGAATAATATTTTCAGAGGCATACTGCATAATTAATCGCCCTGTGGTTGTTTCTCCTGTGAACGCAATTTTTGCAATGCGTTCGCTTGTTGCCAGTGGCTGACCGGCTTCAGGGCCAAATCCGTTGACTACATTCAAAACTCCATCAGGGATCACATCGCCTACGAGTTCCAGCATCACCATAATGCTGGCAGGTGTCTGTTCGGCGGGTTTCACGACCGTACAGTTTCCTGCAGCAAGGGCCGGGGCAATTTTCCAGGTCGCCATCAATAGCGGGAAGTTCCATGGGATAATTTGTCCAACAACGCCGAGTGGTTCCGGAAGGTTAATGGAAACCGTATGGGCATCGTGTTCAGAAATGCCGCCTTCTTGCGTGCGAATAGCTGCAGCAAAATAACGGAAGTGATCTACCACGAGTGGAAGGTCAGCATTCATCGTTTCTCGGATAGGCTTGCCGTTATCGATCGTTTCAACCCGGGCGAGAAACTCAAGATTATCTTCAATAATGTCGGCCATCTTATTTAATACGGATGCACGTTCTACAGCAGAAGACCTGTTCCATTCAGGTGCTGCTTTATGAGCGGCATCAAGAGCCATTTCAATGTCTTTTTCGTTTGAGCGCGCACATTTCGTGAAGGCTTTTCCATCTACTGGTGAAATGTCATCAAAATATTCACCATCGGCAGGGGGTACAAATTTTCCCCCAATGTAATTATTATACTTTTCCTTAAAGGTAGGGCGTTCATGTAACATACTGATCTCCATTAGTTAAAAAAGTTTTAGAAGTGTAAGTATGTTTAAAAAAGCGCTTCCATTCTTGGTGTAAAATCTCAAAAAATAGCGCTATCGTCTCAATTTGGTTTAAACAGGTTGTTTATCTATAATCAAATAAGAGTTTTATAAAAACGCTTTTCCACTCTGAAAACAGGAATGTTATGATCAACCACTCGCTTCTAAGTAATGAAATAAATCCGCCCCGGCAGCTTGTGGAAAACAGAACCAGCTATGCCGGGAGTGATGCGATCTTTTCTGTATACGATACATACAAACAGGCAAAATTGGTTGAACTCAAGTCTGAAAGCCCAATGTATTGCGGGATGATTTCGGGCAAAAAAGTTATACATGCAGGAGACAATACACCTTTTGATTTTACGCCTGGAGAATCACTGGTACTCCCCCCCGATGCAACTATTCATATTGACTTTCCCGATGCTGAGCTTAATGCTCCTACAAAATGTATTACTGTTGAGCTGCCGCTTTCAAGAATTGACGAGATAGTCGCACGCATGAATGAGAATCACCCCAGAACTGCCTCATCCGGAGAGTGGGAATATGATATTTCAACATCCGTCCATTTTTCAAATAGTGAGTCGGTAAATTTATTAATTAAAAAATTATTTCACATTTTTGCAGAAGAACAAAGTCAGAAAGACCTGCTCGTTGATATGAATACATCCGAGTTAATTGTTCATATGCTGCAGACAGAGTCTCGCAATTTACTGTTAAAAAACTACAGGAAGCATGTAACACAAAGCGGGCTTGCGGCAGCTTTGGAATTTATAGGTAATAATCTGGATCGTTCAATTTCAATCAAGAAACTGGCAGACATTGCCTGCATGAGCAAAGCGTCATTTTACCGCTATTTCAATAATGAATTTGGGATGAGCCCGATTGAGTATATTAACCAGGAAAGAGTAAAAAAAGCCTGCCGATTGCTGACTGATGATCAGCTAAATGTGACGGATGTCAGTTTTGAACTTGGGTTCTCCAGCCTGAGCCACTTCATTAAACTATTTAAAGAGCATACCGGTACAACCCCAAAGCAGTATCAGTTGAAAAGGTTGAGTGCCTGAGCTGATTTACATTTCCATTCTTATCTTTCGTCAGTTCTTAGACTCGTTATGTGAACCTGAATTTGGTTAAGTATCGAAAGCAAGAGCTATAAGATCCACAAAATATAAATGACATTGCAGGCTCTTTGCCGTAAAAAGGGGAGTCAAGCCGTTAAAAATCTATAATCGAATGCGTTTTAGATGTAAATTATTGGCTTGTTAATAATTGTAAGTTGTTTAAAATCAACTGCTTATATGTTCTATCGTGATTATTAGAGTGCTTTCCTTAAAAAAACACTAATTATGAACAAAGTTGAGATGTTCATTACTTAGGAGACGTGAAATGCAGAAAGCTTAATTATTTAGATAAAGGCTGACGTTTTTTCACATTATTATTTATGAAAACGAAAAGTTACAAGGAGTAACAGAAGCAAAACGCAACGCTGCGGAACTTCATCTGAAAAGATGAGGGGTGACCACCACAACGCTGCTTTGCCAGACAGTTAAAAGCTGTCAGGGCAAATCTATAGTGCTTTCCAAACTCCTCTTAAATGAAAAAGTTACCTAGAGTTAAAAGAGGAATAAGCAACCTGAATGAAATTTATAGGGGTGAAGAGATCTGGCACATCAAACGTGTCAGGATCTCTTAAATTTAATACCGAGTAAGCACTCTGCACTTCATAGAAGTGAAGTAAGAAATATCAATACTTGTACTGAGTGTATATTTGCAAGCCTGTACGGTTTGATCGCAGTGCGGGGGATTTTTGCTGATCGAATGATCAAAAACAATAATCAACAGATGCCATATGAAAGATCAATTTAATATATCAGGAATCTTAAGCAACGTTCCCAAATCGGATGAACGAATGGAGGGAGTATTAAACTCAATTCTTAGAGAAAGAACACCTTTGAATTCCGTTACGATTCTAAGTATGGAAGAACTTTTGGAAAGCATTAATTCCGATTATAGTAATCCGATATTGGACCTAAACGATTAGGACGTGACCATTGAGTAGCTTGGGTCCTGGAACAGGGCAAAAACTTAACAATGGTATCTATATCTGGCCACTCCCGCATGGCGGAGCTAGTTTCCGTACTTCATAGAAGTGAAGTAAAAAACTTCAATACTTGTACTGAGTGTACATTTGCAACCCCGTACGGTTTGATCGCCGTGCGGGGGATTTACCAAAAAAGCCTCATGATGACGAATTCATTACGGGCCTGAACAGATTCACATATTGATATTGAATGTTTGATACAGGAGACTTTACATGACGAATCACGAATTTCAAATTATATTTGTACTGCTTTTTTTAATTGCAGCAGGTGTATTTGGGCATCTTTGGTTAAATGATAGGTCAAGCACAAATATAGGTGACCATAATCTTACGGCGCTAACTATCTCTGGTTCAAATAGCATGAGCAACACAGTTGCAAGTGAAGTAACAGCTGCAGCTGCGCTGGTTAAAAAATGTGAGTTTAAATATTCACGTAAAACGAGCGATCTTTACAATCTGAGAATAGATATCGATCAGCACGCTTATTTTCAGGTGGCGAGAAACATGATTAAAAGCTCTGGTACAGAAAATTTAATTAATTGACCTCCCACTCCAGCTTGGTTCTTACCTCATATTCTAAGCAGATCTGCCGATACAAAATCAGCAGATGTAGCCTGAGATTCGTTAACGTGAATCTTCCTCATCTTCAGTAAGTTCAAATTCCCTGCGAAGTTGACCAACCTTAAGCGTAAACTTACCTGCTTCCAGAATGACGTTTCCATTTCTATCAGGGTAACTTAAATGCTTTAGCGGTAGAATCTTAAATTCAACTGTCGCAGACTCTCCCGGCTCAAGTGCTATTTTTTCAAAATGAGCAAGCTCTTCGACCGGTCGTGTAATAGTTCCTTCTTGGTCTGTAATGAACCATAAAACACTCTCCATTACGGGTTTATAAGCCTTATGTTCAACCCTTACCCATGCCGTTATAGAGTCATCATTCTAAAGAGAATCAGAACTGAGAGACAGATCGGAATACTCATTAAAGTGCTTGGTGATAGCAGCCACATGATACGTTACAATCTCCTTACTTCCCTGGTAGCCTTTTACATATGCTTATCCGATTCTTGCGGCCAGATGATGGCAACGAAAACTCATCTATCAGATCTATGTCGAGAACGTGGCCAATGTTGATATCTTCAACCGTGATAACTTTGGTTTTGTAGGGCAGTATGGATAAGAAAACGATGCCTTAATGATGCAGTCAGGCACATGACGGAGACCTTTCATTAATCAGATCAGAGACGAAAACTACGCATAAAGCAGTTCAAAAGCCGGATCGGGCAATGTTACCGGTATTGTGCAGGGAGTTCCAAATGCACTGCCTGATATGGGCGGTCTTCAGCCAATGACTCTTTTGTCAACAGTATGCCATCTTTCGGAAACACCGCCACACTTGTCGTTACCGGCAGTAATAGCCCGACCGGAATTCACTGGGTTGGCGCCCCCTGATAAAACAACCTCATCTACTTTACTCAGAATTTTTATTTCACTGCTAATTCTCCATCTCTCGCTCATCAAAATATACCAGAACAAAGTAAAACAACTCGGTCCTGCTTATTATTTATGCATAAATTACTGAAATTTATTCATTTATACATTCGCCAAGTAACTATTTAATGTGCGCCAAAATCACTGAAATTTTCGATAAAAATGAGTAATTAAGTAATGATTTGAATGCATTAAAATGGAGAGCATAAACGGAGCGAGTAACGTTAGGTAAAAATAAAAATCGATTGAAAGCTGATTAATAAACATGTGATTCAGTCGATAATAAAATATAGCACATTGTACGCAGGCTTGAACTGATCCTGTTTGTTTAGTTGCCAAAAACATGCTAACCCATGTTTATCTAATAAATTATCATCAAATGTACTTATGAAGTTAAGAATTTTAGGCGCACTGTCTGTGATTGTTGTAGCAGGATTCCTTTTAAGCTCCTGCGCGAAAGATACAATTGAAGCAGAAATATTCGGCGGAATCCAGGGATACGTCATCGATGGCGAAACCGAAGAGGCGATCGGGACCGTGAACATTTCGACAACGCCGGCTACGGAGGCTATTTTCAGTGATGATGGTGGTACATTCACCATAGATAATATACCCACAGGTAATTATACCATTCAGGCCCGGAAAACGGGCTACAGCAGCACTTCGGTAAGTGTAAACGTGCGTGAGGGAGATAACGCGGCGGCGTTTATTGCAATGAGTCCCGAAGAAGATGAGCCCGACTCATCAGTAACCATGGAGGACTTTTCTGCCGGAATTACATCCTGGTTTAATGATGTGGATGGTGATACAACTCACGTGGAAATTAATTACAGGGTCGAAAATAACAGTGATTCCGGTGATATAAGTAATTACGAGGTTTATTTTCAGGTTGAAACCAATAGTGGAATAAGCTTCTATTTTGATATTGCCGGCGAAAACCTTCAGGCGGGACAAAACCGAAGCGGAAATTTCCGGGGTTATATTCGAAATAACGAGGCGACGGGAGTCACCATCAACGATGTCTGGATCTCTGATTAGATAAAAGACGAACCTGCGGAATGAATCCCATGAAATTTATCAGTTTGGCTTTACCAATGATTCTCGCCTGCACTATTGCAACGGCGCAGACGACGGTAGATTCAACGGGAATTTATATTAAACAGTCATCGGGCAAGAATGCAGATTTGCCAGAAAACAGGACAGAGTTTAATGAACGGCCGGTTCTTAACCAGAATAACATACGCTCAATTTCACTTTATTATCCCGATCAGGATGAGTGGATAACCATCAGCAGCCGAGAGGATCTGCAATGGGGAACCAGTGACCTGATCGACGACTCAGAATCGGGTTTTAATAATTTATTAAACAGCGATTCTATAGCAGTTGATAGTAATACCAGGGCCGGGCGTCTGGCTGAGCTGCTGGGAGAGATGATCAGCGGTCGCGGAAGTGAGACCGTTGCTGAGGATACTGGAACACGAGCTGAAGTCGATGATGAAACGATGACAGCCTTCAGGGAAGCGTTTGAGGCTGTTATGAAGGAAGAGAATGAGACGGAACGTGAAGCAGAGGATGATGACACTGTTGAGCTGCCGGTGATGTATACGAATGTGAACGGGATAGTGCTTGATGAGACCCGTTCCAAAACCGGCCGTGATTTCTATAATGCATTTTATGACACCTGGTCGAAGAGTAAGGGCGTGGAAAACTCTGTGGTTCGAGTGGCTGAAAAGCCCGGGCCTGGCATGGTAAGTATTGTTTATGTGGAAGTGAATTACGAAGAGATATTTGAACTCAGGCTGAGGCCTGGGGACCAGCGAACAAAGCAGGCGGGGACTATTGCAGCCGCACGAACGCTTGGCTATCTGAAAGAAAACTCGAACAAAACCTTAACCTACTAAATCTATTTGATATGAAACGCACCGCACTACTTTTTGCAGCAGGCTTGATTTTGGGTCTGTTTTTGAACGTTTCAAACGTATCAGCCCAGGAGATGGTCTGGCGTCCGCTGAATCCAGCATTTGGCGGTAACCCCGGAAACTACGGCTGGATGTTGAACAGTGCTAACACCCAGAACCTTCATGAGGAGACGCGAGAGTCAGGTTTTCAGCGCGACCCGCTGGCTGATTTTCAGAGTTCACTTCAGCGCCAGGTACTGTCGCAGCTGACGAGGGATATCGTACGGCGAGAGTTTGGCGAAGGCGAAGCTCTTGAGGAGCAGCGGTTCGAGTTCGGCGAATTCAATATCGAAGTGCTGCCGGGTTCAAACGGAGTGCAAATCCGGATATTTAACATTTTGACAGGCGATGAAACAAGTGTAACGATTCCAAACTTTTAAACTATGAGAGCTTTTTCAACGGCACTTTTATCAGGTATCATCGGGGTGGCTCTTCTAAGCGGCTGTGCCGGAACTATGAAGCCGATGCATACAGAGCGTGCCACACACGGCACGGTAAGCGAGGTCTATTCAGAGCTAAAGGAGCTGCCTGAACCGCAGGAAAAAATCGTTGCGGCGGTGTATCGTTTCCGGGATCAGACCGGGCAATATAAGCCATCTGATCGTGTTGCAAGCTGGTCTACAGCGGTGACCCAGGGAGCGACATCCATTCTGATGAAAGCGATGGAGGAGTCGGGTTGGTTTGTGCCGATTGAACGGGAAAGTATTTCAAATCTGCTGAATGAGCGTCAGATTATTCAGAGTATTCGTCAGCAGCATTCCGGACCACAGGGGCCGCAGCCACTTCCGCCGCTTTTGTTTGCAGGGGTGATGCTGGAGGGTGGAATAGTTGGGTATGATACGAATGTTATCACCGGAGGTATCGGTGCACGCTACCTGGGTACAGGCGGATCGAGTCAGTACCGAAAAGACCAGGTGACGATTTATCTGCGTGCAGTATCAACCCAGAGCGGACGCGTGCTAAAGACCGTTCACACCACAAAATCGATCATATCACAACAGCTCGACAGCGGTGTCTTCCGGTTTATTGATACAAACAGACTGCTGGAATCGGAAGCCGGCTATACGTACAACGAGCCGCCTGTCATGGCTGTAACTGAAGCTATCGACGAAGCGGTGAAGCAGCTGATCCTGGAAGGAGTTGAGGAGAGTATCTGGACGCCCAAAAATCCTGATGAAATTGCAGCGTATCGTGAGCAGTTTAATTTTGAAAAACAGAAAGAAGATCAGCTCAAACGTGATTATTTTGGCTTGATTGACAAACCGGATCTCCGCAGCGGATGGTCGCTGACGACAAATGCTTTCATCGGTACAATCATCGGAAACTACGATAACCCCGACATGAATGCCGGCGCTATGCTGCAGATTGAAAGGGGCGTTACACGGAATTTTTCACTGCGGCTGAGCGGCCAGAGAACCCGCATTAGTGCGCCGAATGCATTTTCCAAACCGGTAAATGCGGCCGATCTTCTTTTAAATGTGTACATCACGCCGGGCTACAACCTGTCGCCGTTTATGGCTGCCGGTGGCGGGGCATATATTTATGATAAAAAACACCCGGAGCTCGAAGACCAGGTTCTGCCGTTTTTCGGATTAGAAACCGGATTCGACTATCGATTTAATAACCGATTAGGTGCGCGGGTCAGCACCAGCTACCGCTATTTACTGATTGATGGCCTTGATGGCGTTACGATGGGTAAATACAATGACCAGCACTGGGGAGTGAATGTCGGATTTACCTATCGCCCCGGGTTTTTGAATTGATCTGGTAGCCTCAGATAACTTGATGCACCCAGCATTCGCTCGGCATGCTGTCGGTGACAGTTTTAGTTTTGAGTTTTACTTTTAGTGATTGATTGTCCATCAATATCAATTGCCCTCTTACTTTTGAACCGTCAAAAGTAAGCAAAACCTCCCGGCTGTGATGGCTTCCGGGCACGGTTTGCCCGCACGGGTACACAATGAGAATGCTCACAGAGTGAGCGCTCATTGCGATTTCTCCAGTGCTGTGATGCAAACCATGCCACCCCTTCACCCATCAATGCCGTAGACTTTATTCCTAATCAAAATTACAGGTTTGTTAAAAATGTATCCTTCTGTCATCTATAAAATGGTGTAGCCCGTTTATTTGCAAGGTTAGGGGCTGCCGGTGACAGATTGGAAATTAATGGACGGTCTGGTGGTTTTTTTAATGGCCGTGAATAGTACTCCCCTAGAGTGGAGAGTAATACGGGCCAAATGATCCGCCAGTTTATTAAAGTCTATAGCCAAGCACCGGAGGTGCGTCCCTTTTTTGTAGCCCGGGGTTTAAACCCCGGGATGATAGTGTAGAACAAACAATTCCTGAGGCGATCAAATAGATCAA
>CAZVEP010000093.1:0-13296 GCA_964625635.1 uncultured Rhodohalobacter sp. | reverse complement strand
CGCCGGGTTCCCCCGCAGGGATTCCCGTGGAAGAATCCCTCTCTCTCCGCTTAATGGATGAAATTAAAAGCACGGTTCCGGTGAGGAGCGGTGTTTTTTTGTTTTGTGTGAGATATAAAGCTCTTGAGGATTTTAGTTTCTGGTAATAGCGGCAATAATCTGTATTCGCTAATCAAGTGCTTTTTTTGATTCTGCCACATTAAATACGTGGTCACATAAATCCAATTCACGTGCCTGGTTTGATGCCAGAATCACCAAACCACCATTTTCACTGCTTTTCTTTATCATATGTCGAATAATATCATGGCCGGCTTCATCCAGATTCGTACCGGGCTCATCGAGGCAAAGAATATCAGGCAGATGAATGGCAGCGGCCGCTAATTTCACGCGCTGTTGCTGGCCGGACGATAATTCACCAAAGAGAGAATCTGAAAAATTTGTAAGACTGTATGTCTCGATCAAATCTGGTTGTGGCACACACCGCTGAGAAGCTCTCAGATTGCGAATAAAATTTAAGTTTTCTGTGGCGGTTAGCTCTTCATACATTTGTACATATGGAGCCGCATATCCAAGAACTTTTGAAACTGTTTTATTCGTATAATCAGTGCCGTTAACGTGCCATTTTACTGTGCCTGATGACGGAAGAGTCAGGCCCGAGATACACCGTAGAAGGGTGGACTTGCCTGAGCCATTAGGACCCGCAATACCGATAATTCCACCTTTGAATTGAAAAGACAGGTTTTTAAAAACGAGGGTAGACGCATACGATTTTGCCAGTGCATCAACTTTTAGTGTTACCATGGCTCAAAGATAATCAACCAATAGATAAAGCATAACTAATAAACATAGAAATATTTCACCGTTGTCAATGAAATATTGGAGAATTGTTTCGTTAGATGAGATTGAACCCATATATTCTAAAAAAATAGATTGCCGGAATGGAGCAGCTTATAAGAAATCTTACAACGTCTTTCACCGAAAAACTTTCCGATGATAAATCTTTTTATACTCCGGATGATTTAAGAGAGTATGATATTCCGGAATTTCTGGTGCAGCGGGTTGAGATTGAAATCTACAGAAACTTAAATGAGTCCATTGTGCCTCCTTACTCAGAGTGGGCGGATATGTCTGCAGATGAGGTTGAAGAGGCCTGGGAACAGTTCATTGATGCAATTTTAGCAGAAGTACGCATGCCTGTTTCTTTTGCGTATACAATATTTGAGACGGCAATTGCGGATGTCATGGACCTCATTTTAGAGCCGCGAAAGTCAATACCTGAAATGCTTTTCGGGCCTCAAAAAGAACTATCGGTTCACGATTTAGAAAAACAGCTGCCTGCTATTACAGTTAATTCTCATCTTGCGCAGGCTGTATATAAATACATGGTTCGCAAAGAAATAGAAGAAATCGAGATTAAAACTGCACGCCGTGTGGTAATTAAGGTTGATGAGCGTATCACAGCAAATTATAACTCCCTCAATTGGGCTCAGATGCTGCAGCCATTGTTTATACTTGCAGGCCCAAAAGTTGATACAGATTTATTCCGTATTTTTTTCAGGGACCGGGATATGGATCTTATTTCAACTCGCTTTGATTTGATAAACAGATCTCTGAATAAGAGAGAATTTATTGAAACACTAAGCTCACCCGATCTTTTGAATGAACAAGAAAATGACGAAGATCAGGTGTATCGGTATAATGCGAAGTATGTAGAAGAAACGGAATCTCAGAGCGATATTGATACTCCCCCCCTCAAAGATACGGATCAGCAAAATCTAGATACAGAAGACTCTGAGCAAACGGCACCGGATGATGGAGGTACGCCTGATGATGAAGAAGTTAACGAAAATGTACCGGACGCTGATTCTGAATTATCTAAAACGGATAGTGTCGGTCAGCAGGTCGATGAAATAGATAATACGGAAGAAGAAAAGGAGGACGACAAGTCAGATGATGAGTCAATTGCCGGAAATTTTCAGAATCAGGAAAAAGCTTTAAATGACTCCGTTTATGAAGCAGAAGATCTTCCTGAGGCCAAATTTGAAGAGACAGAAAATACAGAACCTGAAGATGAGTACGATGATGAGGATAAGCCGTTAAATAACCGCTTTGAAGATGATGAACAGAGTGATATACTGCCCGAAGATGAAAATGTAGGATATCGATTCGCAGATAAATTTATATATGATGTTGAAGGTCTGAGTGAGATAGACGAGCTGGATGAAATTGTAGAAATAGATGAAGATAATCAGGGGAAATCTGATGAGCCGGAATATAACGGCGCAGATGATTCACCCGAAGAATCAGATTCTTTTCCAAGTGAGGAAGAAGACGATGAAGAAGACAGCCCGATCTGGCAATCATTTTTAGGTGACGAAGAACATATTGAAGAGGATGATATTCCTCAATTTCCTGATTTTGAAGTTTCTGATACCGAAAATACAGATTCGGATTCAGATACTGATGTTAAAATTGATGCTGACATATTATTTAATGAAGATGACGAAGAAGTGCCGTTGATCGACCTGACGGTAACTGAGAGTGATGTAGAATCAGCGGAACTAATGATTGGATGGCTGAAAGATGATGAAGAGAGATTTGTATCACAAATTTTTGGCGGATCTGATAAAGCGTATGAAGAGGCTTTGATAGACTTGAATCAGCTTGAAAACTGGAAGCAGGCAAGTCGCTTCATTGAGAAAGAGATCTTTGCCCGAAATCTGGTGGATATGTATGATGAAGAGGCAGTAGATTTCACAGATAGACTACAAGCATATTTTGACGAATTTAAATCTTAAATAAAGTATCGAATGAGTAAACAGGATAAAATCGATCGGCTTAAGAAAATGCGTGAATCTGCCAAACTCGGCGGAGGCAAAGCACGGATAGAAAAACAGCATGAAAAGGGGAAGCTTACAGCCCGTGAACGAATTGACATTCTTTTGGACAGTGACTCATTTCAGGAAATAGATGCATTTGTTCAGCATCGCAGTAAGGCTTTTGGCCTTGATAAAAAGCAAATTCCCGGAGACGGTGTAGTAACCGGACATGGTAAAATAAACGGACGTCCGGTGTATGTGTTTAGCCAGGATTTTACTGTTTTTGGTGGTTCATTGTCTGAAACACATGCCGAAAAAATTTGCAAGGTGATGGACCTTGCTTTAAAAAATGGTGTACCAATTATAGGCTTGAATGATTCAGGGGGTGCCCGGATTCAGGAAGGAGTGAGCTCACTTGGCGGATATGCAGAAGTATTTTGGCGAAATTCGATGGCATCGGGTGTGGTACCTCAAATTTCGGCAGTTATGGGCCCCTGTGCAGGCGGAGCTGTTTATAGTCCGGCTCTTACAGACTTTGTTTATATGGTTCGTGACACAAGCTATATGTTTGTGACAGGTCCTAACGTAGTTAAAACTGTGACTCATGAGGAGGTAACATCGGAAGATCTTGGTGGCGCATCGGCACATGGTACTAAATCAGGTGTTGCTCATTTTGCTGCTGATAATGACGCTACTTGTCTGCATGATATCAGAACACTGATGGGGTATTTGCCACAGAACTGTGAGGAAAAAGCACCTGGCAAGCCATCAGCGAAACCAGATAAGTCAAAAGCTGAAAAACTTGACGATATTGTACCTGACAACCCCAATAAGCCCTATGATATCAAAGATGTGATAGAAGGCGTCATGGATCAGGATTCATTTTATGAAGTCCACGAAAATTATGCTGATAATATTGTGGTTGGGTTTGCACGTTTAGATGGGCGATCAGTGGGTATTGTAGCAAATCAGCCACTGTCACTGGCGGGTGTGCTGGACATTGATGCTTCTGTTAAAGGAGCCCGGTTTGTTCGGTTTTGTGATGCATTTAACATTCCTCTGGTCGTATTTGAAGACGTTCCGGGCTTTTTACCGGGTACGGATCAGGAGTGGGGCGGTATTATCAAGCATGGTGCTAAGCTATTATATGCGTTCTGTGAGGCAACGGTGCCTAAAATGACTGTCATCACCCGTAAAGCTTATGGTGGAGCCTATGATGTAATGAACAGTAAGCATATTCGCGCAGATTACAATGTAGCGTGGCCTTCTGCAGAAATTGCTGTAATGGGTACTAAAGGTGCAGTGGAAATTATTTTCAGAAAAGAAATTTCAAAAGCTGATAATCCTGAAGAGAAGCAAAAAGAGCTGGAAGATCAGTACAGTAAGGAATTTGCCCACCCTTACAAGGCCGCAGAACGTGGGTTTATTGATGATGTAATTCTTCCGCATGAAACACGAAAAAAACTTATCAGTGCATTTGATCTCTGCCAGAATAAAGTAGATTCAGTTCCGAAGAAGAAGCATGACAATTTACCATTATAAAAAGAAAAAGCCGGAATCATTCTATATGAAGGATTGCCGGCTTATTTCTGGTAATGTGCGAATAGTTTTCGCTTCAGCTTTCTTCTTCAGTTTGAGAACCTGCAATAAAAAATGCAGCTCCTGCCAAGGCCAGATCTTTTAACAATGAAGACATGGACATTTGCATTGCTTGTGGATTATCTGCTCCAAGCGTACCGGGCAGGTGGATTGAGAGCACGAAGATGATGAGCATGATACCAAGCAGTATTCCTGCAAGCCTTACTTTTTTGCGAATCACGAAACTGACGGCAGCAGCAATAAGGGCTACTCCTGTAAAATATACCCAAAAAACACCACCGGGTAACGGAACCATACCAGCCATGTTACTTGCATTCATGAAGTGAAAAAGCCCGAAAACTGCGAAAGGAAGAGCATAAAGATAGTGACCAAATGTACGTAATGAATTATCCATAATTTCTCTCATTTAGTTAAGTTTTAGATTGTATCACATGAAATAATAATAAACTTAATCGCAAAAGAAAATATTAATTCAGCGTTAAATATATGGGTTACAATAAATTAAGCAGGGTATCCACCGCCTGTTGCTATGTAATTTCGAAGCGAATCGATCTCATTTTTTTGACTCTCAATAACTGCTTTTACGACGTCTCCGATAGATATAACCCCGACAAGTGAGTCATCGTCTAAAACAGGGAGATGTCTGATTTTTTTGTTTGTCATGAGCTGCATACAAAGATTGATATTATCTGAGGGCTGAACACAAATTACTTTGTCAACCATGATTTGAGAGACCGAAGTATCCTTTGATGTACGCCCTTTCAGAATCACTTTATTTCTGTAATCGCGCTCAGAGATGATTCCGACGAGAGTTTGTCCATCCATCACAACAAGTGCACCAATATTCAATTCAGCCATTTTTGAAATGGCATCTAAAACAGATTCATTCTGGTCTACAGAATAAATATCAGTCCCTTTCTTGTCTAATATGTCCTTTACTTTCATAATCCCTCAGTTTTATTTGCTGTGTTGACGTTAAAGAATCTGATCAGTCTCATGTTGGCAGACATGCATCACGAAGAATATAAAACCGATCAGATATGATTCTTCTTTCTTTAATAAACAAAAAAAGTGAAGATTTGCAATCTATTTCATGCGAAAATTATGGATACCGGCATCACAAGAGCGCAAAAAAGTCATCTTATCGAAGACAAAGTGCTTACTGCTGAGCGCTGGATTCAAAAATAGTTCTCATAAGATTTTTGTAGGCAGGAGAAAGCTTTATATCTCTGCGCTGCATCATTTTTTCCATCGCTTCAACAGCCTTTTCAAAATGGTAAGGCACTACATTATCCTGGCCGACCCAGCTGAAAGAAGGAACATGTTTTGGCTGATATCCTGTCGAAAACAAGTTACAGCAAACGCCGCAAACAGTGCCGGTGTTTAACATGGCGTTAATTCCTGTTTTGGAATGATCTCCCATGATGGTACCTAAAAACTGCTCTCCGGTATCAGTGGTTTCACCTGATTCCCAGTCTTGAATCCGTACTGTACTGTAATTATTCTTTAAATTTGATGTATTGGTGTCTGCTCCCAGATTACACCATTGGCCGAAAACTGAATTCCCTGTAAATCCATCATGAGATTTGTTACTGTAAGAGTGAAATACAACATTGGATATTTCACCACCAACTTTACATACAGGGCCTATTGTCGTTTCTTTGTCTATTTTGGCACCCATCTTAACAACGGAATCCCTGCAAATTGCAGAAGGCCCGCGGATAACTGAATTTGCCATGATCCGAGCTCCTTTTCCAACATAAATCGGCCCGTCATTCGCATACAAAATGACGCCGGGCTCCAATGTAACCCCGGCTTCTAAATAAATAGGATGCTTATCGAAAAACGTAACGTTTTGATATTCAGATTTCTCAACAAGCTTAAGATTTTTAATTCGTTCTAGATCACGTACGATTTCTCTTCCATTGTACTTAAAGATTTCCCAGGCTTTATCCAGCTTTTCAATGGGCCCTGAATATTTTTTTTCCTTCAGACCGGATATTTCCATGCCGTTGGTTATCCAGGAATTATGATTGTCAGCCGAGAGGTTTGTCGCTATTAATGTTTCATTGTTTATCAGCCGATAATTTAAGGGCAGACCATTTATTTCTTCTATAAGAGTTTCATTTGGGAACACTCTGGGGTTGATCCAGTATGAATTTTTCCCAGATTCAATGGATGATGGTTGAGCGAAAAGATCTTTTAAATTGTCCCTTTGCAAGCCACATGGCGGGGTATCCTGGTCAAAAGCATGTAACCATTTTTCAGACAATGATAATATTCCAATGCGCAGGTCGTATATTGGACGAGTCAGAGTAAGAGGATGAAAATATTTGAGGGAATTATCCTCAAAAAAAGTGATAATTTGAGTCATATTTATAGAAAGAAATAATTTTATATCGGACTATCTGATTTCTAAATTAGGTAAAAATCATCGAAGACAGTAAAACGATTAAAAAAAAGGCAATGTATGTGTGGAATTGTAGGTTACGTAGGCGATAAAAATGCCGGCGACATTCTGGTAAAAGGTCTCAAGCGTCTTGAATACCGAGGTTATGATTCAGCGGGAGTAGCTCTCATGAATGGGGTGATGAGAGTGCATAAGGGAAAAGGTAAGGTTGTAAATCTGGAAAACACGCTCAAAAAGAATAATGCGCTGGGTAATATTGGGATTGGTCATACTCGCTGGGCTACACATGGAGAACCAAATGATGTCAATTCACATCCGCATCTGAGTGAGTCAGGCAATATTGCAGTTGTTCACAATGGAATCATTGAAAATTATAACACTCTTAAAAAGAAGCTTATAGAGCACGGCCGTACCTTTAAAAGTGACACTGATACAGAAATTGTTGCCCAGCTTTTAGAAGAAATATATACTACGTATGACGTTGATTTTGAACAGGCTATACGGTTGGCTCTGAAGCAGATTGTAGGTACATACGGGCTCGCAATTGCTAACATGGATGAGCCGGAAAGACTTTATGTTGCACGCAAGGGTTCACCGCTGCTCCTGGGTATTGGTGATGGTGAAATGTTTATTGCATCCGATGCATCACCCATTGTAGAATACACCAATAAGGTAATTTTCCTCGATGATGGGGAAATGGCAATTGTAACCAAAGACAGTTATGAAGTAAAAACAATCGATGACGTGCATCTCACCAAAGAGATTCACGAACTGGCTATGGGAATCGAGGAGATAGAGAAAGCAGGATATCCTCACTTTATGCTCAAAGAAATCTTTGAACAACCGAGATCCATAGCAGACTGTATGCGTGGACGAATTAACCCGGAAGACGGTACGGTTCAGCTGGGTGGATTAGTAGACGTGATGGACGATTTGATAAATGCGAAACGGATTGTAATTGCGGCTTGTGGTACAAGCTGGCATTCCGGCCTTGTGGGGGAATATCTCTTTGAATACCTCGCAAAAACCCCTGTTGAAGTAGAATATGCATCAGAATTTCGATACAGAGATCCGCTCATTGGGAAAGGTGATGTGTTACTTGTGATTTCTCAAAGCGGCGAAACAGCCGACACTCTTGCAGCGATGAGGGAAGCACGCCAGAAAGGAGCTAAAGTGCTTGGAATCTGTAATGTTGTCGGATCAACCATATCCCGTGAAACAGACGCGGGTGTATTTACACATGCAGGCCCTGAAATTGGGGTAGCTTCAACCAAAGCATTTACGGCACAGGTTGTGGTGCTTACCATGATGGCGATCCGTCTGGGCCGGGATAAAGGAGTCATTTCAGAAGAAAGAGCTAAGGAGCTCATTCGAGAACTGGATACGATTCCTTCAAAAGTGGAGAGGATACTGAATGAGAGTAATGAGATCATCAAAGAGATGGCTAAACTCTTTACGTACGCTCCTAATTTTCTGTATTTGGGCAGAACCTATAACTTCCCGGTTGCGCTCGAAGGAGCTCTGAAACTGAAAGAAATTTCTTATATCCATGCTGAAGGTTATCCTGCTGCAGAGATGAAGCATGGTCCGATAGCACTCATTGATGAGATGATGCCCGTAGTTGTTATTGCCGCAACAGATCATACAAATGATAAAATGGTATCCAATATCGAAGAGGTGAAAGCACGAAAAGGGCGAATTATTTCTATCATGAATGATGATAATGGTGAAGTAAAAGACCTGTCGGAATTTTCGATTCAAGTACCATCAACTGAAGATTGTTTCTCGCCACTTCTTACGGTTATTCCGCTCCAATTACTTTCCTATTACATTGCGGTTAATAGAAAATGCAATGTTGATCAGCCGAGAAATCTGGCCAAAAGCGTTACCGTTGAATAGGGGATAAAGTCTAACTTTATCGTACTAATGTTCATGTATGCTTTAGTCAGATGGGGGAGAACTTACTTTTTCCTTATCTTGTTGAAAAATATATGGAACGAGTTATAGAAAACATGGTATGTCTCCGCTGTGTGGAGTCAGTGTCTGAAGTTGCAAACAGCCTGCAACTTCCTGTGAAAGACGTTAAGATTGGAAAAATCAATTTTACAAGAGGACTCACGCAGAATGAGATAAGCAAACTGAGCGATGCGCTTGAAAAAAAAGGGTTCGAGCTTGTAAAAAATCGCAATCAGGAAATTGTGACAAGAATCAAGTCCGTGCTGATCGACTATCTTAAGCACATTGAGGCGACCGACAAACCTGAAAATTTATCGACATTCCTCTCCCGCAATATGCCCTACAACTATTCGTATTTAAGCCAGGTTTTTTCCAAAGAAAGAGAAATCACTATAGAGCACTATCTCATCCATCTGAAAATTGAGAGAGTAAAAGAACTCCTGGAACACCAAAAGTATACGCTCAGTGAAATTGCATGGAAATTGAACTATAGCAGCGTTCAATACCTTTCAAATCAGTTCAAATCCGTAATGGGCAAAACTGTGACAGAGTATTTACGGCAACCCGATACTGAACGAATTTCACTGGATCAGCTCTGATCCAAAAGTATTACACATTTAGATCGTTTGTCTACAACAACGATTTCGATGTCTATGTTTAACTTTGAGCCACTATATAAATATGTTCGCATATATGGTGACTAACTTCTCCTAAAAAAGTTTATTTAAAATGAAACAAACATTTCAAATTCATGGAATGATGTGTGCCGGATGTTCAGCTAGTGTTGAAAAAGCATTAAAAAGAGTGGATGGCGTTAAAGAGGCAGCAGTAAATTTAGCTGCAGAAAATGCAACGGTGTTCTATGATGACAAAAGTACTGGACCTGAGGCTTTAGCTTCTGCCGTTCAAGATGTGGGCTATGAGCTGGTTGTTCCCAGGAATAACGCAAAAGTAACCCTTCAAATAGCTGGAATGCATTGTGCAGGGTGTTTAAACAGTGTCGAGAAGGCGCTTGAAAAAGTAGAAGGTGTAACGTCCGTAAATGTCGTACTCGCATCCGAGAAAGCTTATATAACTTGGGATTCGGATAACAAATCCATTGAGGAGCTGATCAATGCAGTAGAATCTGCAGGATATAGCGTTGTTAACCAAACATCTGAGAAAAAAGATAAGCTACAGGAGAAGCGCGAGCGGGAAGATAAAGCCTTTAAGGAAGCACGACATAAAATGATGTTGAGCTGGGCAATCACCCTTCCTTTAATGATTTGGATGTTTGTGGACATGGTTCTGGGCTATACTATTGCCACCCAGGCAGTAAAGGAAGGAGTCATGACTTTGGGAGCAGCGGTCGTTATTTTCTATCCCGGTATGAAAACATTATCCGGAGCATGGAAATCTGCAAAAAACCTTACACCTAACATGGATGTTCTGATAGCGTTGGGTACCATTGCTTCACTTTTGACCGGGTTGATGTCACTGGCATATCATTTGGAACTAACCAACGTAATGCTATACAGTTTCTCCGGAATTGCTGCAATGATAATGGCTTTTCACCTTACAGGGCGGTATATAGAAATAAAGGCAAGAGGGCGGGCATCTGATGCTATCACTAAGCTTCTTACGTTAGAAGCCGAATATGCAAACGTCATTCGAAATGGTAAAGAGACTCAAGTTGAGGTATCAGAACTAAATGTAGGCGATACCGTCATTATCAGGCCCGGTGAAAAAATACCGGCAGATGGTACGGTCGTCGATGGAACATGTTCTGTAAACGAAGCAATGGTAACCGGAGAACCACTTCCGGATTTGAAAAAAGAGGGAGACGAAGTTATTGGGGGGACCATAAATACCGAAGGGTCAGTTCGTGTGCAGGTAAAAAGAGTCGGTGAAGATTCCTTTTTGAACCAGGTTGTGCGATTGGTTGAAGAGGCTCAGGGCTCGAAAATTCCGGTTCAAAATGTGGCCGACAGGGTAACCGCTGTATTTGTACCTGTAATTTTAGGTATCTCCTTATTGACTTTTCTTGGCTGGTGGGCCTTTCCATCATTTTTTGAGCCACTGCTTCTTTTTGGAGATCAGTTTCTTCCGTGGATTATTACTGACCTGCCGGTTGTAAGTCAGGCTTTTTATGCATCTCTGGCTGTTCTTGTAATTGCCTGCCCGTGCGCACTTGGCTTGGCTACGCCAACAGCATTAATGGTTGGTACAGGATTAGGAGCTGAAAACGGAATATTAGTCAGAAAAGGAGAAGCTATTCAGCTCTTACAGGATGTGACGACGTTCGTATTTGATAAAACCGGTACGCTCACTGTAGGGGAGCCGGAAGTGACGGATGTCAAAATTTTTAGTGAAGAGTATCAAGATGTGATGCAGCTGGTTGCTGCGGTCGAATCAAGGTCAGAACATCCATTAGGGAAAGCCATTGTTAAATACATAGATGATGATTCCGTTCTGGCAGATGTAAGTAGTTTTCAATCTTATACGGGGCAGGGAGTTCAGGGTGTGGTGAAGGGTAAAAATGTCGCCGCCGGAAATGTGTCACTTTTTGATAAGCTTCAGATTAAAATTCCCGGAGACGTTGAAACGGCTGCTGATAAACTTATGAAACAGGGAAAGACAGTTATCTATATTTCTGTGGATAACATGTTAATATCTATAGTAGGCCTTAGAGATACTGTGAAGGCCGATTCAAGGTCAACGATAGAGGCAATTCACGAGATGGGACATAGATGCGTGCTGGTAACAGGAGATCAGCAACGTGCGGCAGAAGCGATTGCTAATGAAATTGGCATAGATTCTGTACGAGCAAATATGAAGCCGGAAGAAAAAGTTTCTGTTATCAAGGAAATGCAGCAAGGGGGGGAAATTGTTGCAATGATTGGAGATGGCATTAATGATGCGCCGGCCCTGTCGCAGGCAGATGTTGGAATTGCACTCGGTTCAGGCACCGATATAGCCATAGAATCGGGGTCTATCATTTTGATAAACGGAGATTTACAAGCCGTTTTAAAGGCGATCAATTTAAGCAGTATCACTATGAAAAAAATCCGTCAGAACCTGTTCTGGGCATTCTTTTATAATGTTCTTATGATCCCAGCTTCAGTGATTGGCTGGATGCACCCGGTGCTAGCTGAAATTGCCATGGCGATGAGCTCATTGAATGTAGTTGGAAATTCAAAAAGACTTGAAGGCAGGCAGCTTGATAAAAATTAATATTAAAATATTTTAATGCAAACTGTAACAAAATCGGCACTTGCCTCTCTTGTTAAATAGAGGGCGGAAAATTTATAAAAAATGTTATCCACAATATGGAATTAATTTTGTGGATAACTTGATCTTAATGAGAACTTTTTATAAATACAGGCTCTTAAAAATTATCTAATAAAAAAGTTACTCGACGTAGAAATGAAAAACTGGAAATCATTGCTTTTTAAAATTGCTCTTCTTGTTGTGATCGCTATTGTAGTCACCACCGGATAGATAAATACCCGGAACTTCTCTTAGATTTAATGTCAGGAATTTAAAACCATCTGCAGATGTGGTATACCATCAATATCATATGCAGCACTTACTGATTTGAATCCAATATTCTCATAAAAGTTTATCAGATGGGCCTGAGCTTCAATTCTGATGTCTCGGGCACCTGATGACTGAACCGTTTCTATCCCTTTCTCAACAATCATTTTTCCTAAACCTTTACCTCTGTTATCACTTTTGATTGCAATTCTGCCAAGTGAATATTCATCAAACTTTATTTGTGGTGGAACAATTCTGAGATATCCAATCAGGCATTCATTTATGTTATGTAACAGAAGATGTTCAGATTCTCTATCCAATCCGTCTATATCATCATAGATACATTCTTGCTCAATAATGAAAATGTCTTGACGCAGTTTGAGAATTTCGTAAAGGTGGTGAGGAGTTAGTTCATCGAAAGAGCTATAATATGTCCATGTCATAGCTGATAACTTTTTGGTTTAATATTCGTATGAGTTTTAGAACTTGAATGTAATAATAGCTCGATGATAAAAACTTTACTATTAAACAGCATTGTAATTTTCGCAGGCTCTTATCTTGTGAGGGGAGTACAACTCAAAAACTACTGGACGGCTTTAGGAGTTGCAATTGTTCTGGCTATACTGAATTTACTTATTCGTCCATTTATAGTACTTCTTACACTTCCACTGAATATTTTAACACTGGGCCTTTTCACGCTGGTCATCAATGCATGGATACTGATGATCGCTGATAAGATGATTGACGGTTTCTCATTAGATGGATTTGGATGGGCCGTTTTATTTGGACTTATAATATCTGTGCTGAATAGCTTACTTCTTATCCTCTTTTAATGCCGGCTAGAGCAATTTACTTGGTGTGATGATTACAGCTTAAAATTGGGATCAGCTGTTTTAATTTAGCCGGGAAAGAATAGATAAAGAGGATCGGGTGTAGAAAAGAGTACCGCGTACGGGATTTGAACCCGTGTTACCGCCGTGAAAGGGCGGCGTCCTA
>CAZVEP010000092.1:0-13468 GCA_964625635.1 uncultured Rhodohalobacter sp. | reverse complement strand
ACAAAAAAACCCGGCGGCTATCAACCGGCGGGTTTTCTTTTGCTTAGGAGTATTGGGTAACTATTTAGTCATCACTGTCATCATCGTCATCGTCGTCGTCATCATCATCGTCCTCCTCTTCGAACCCTTCAAATGAATTCTCGATATTGTCATTGATTCGCTCAAAGTTGGAAGAATCCATCGGATCCAGATCATTCCCATTCAAGTCTTTAAACCAGCTAATCACATCAATATTGATAACCAGTGACGTGATTTCTGAGTCTGATACTTCAAGCGGCGGATTCAGATCTATCTCTATTTCAAAATCTTCCCGCGATTTATATGTGAACTCTTCTCCGTTGTAGAGCCCTTTTACGACAACTGAGTATCGTTCGTCGCCATCATCGAAATCCGCGTCATTTACAGTAATGTCATCGTCAGGTCTTTCTACTTCGAGTTCAAACTCATCATACAGACCTGGTTCTATTGATTTTTGGGAAAGGTTGACCGGCGACCCGTCGAGCGGCATGTTCACGATAAAATCTTCGTCTTCAAAATCTGATGAGTCATCGGCTACGCTTTCAAGTTCCATTTCATCGATGTAGAGCTTCACTTCTTGTATATCGAAACTCATAACCTGTTGTGATGCCATTAACTGACCTGCTGTGGTTGATACAGCAGACTGTATCTGCATTTGTACACGGACTTCAGAAGGGCCGGAATCAGAATCAGAATTAACGACATCACAACTTGTTGCAGCAAAAAATGCAAAAAGGATTGTGGTAATTAGTATGGGTGCTGAATTTTTCATGGTAATAGTGATTGTTTGTGTTTTTTGGGTTTCGCTTGTGTTAGTAGTACAGATAAGATGGGGCTTACCCCTAATGCTATTTCAATTTTTTATTTATCAAAGGTTTAGTGAAAAAATCTCACCACAACATTCGTCTGTAACAGCAGAATGTTGTTCATAAAGTTTATGAATCACTATTTACTAGTGTAGTGTCATCGATGAAATGTCATGTAGTCATCGGATGAGTTTTTCGAAAAGTCGAGTCGCACCGGATCAATACATCATTCATGGATGACTCATCCGATGACTCGCTAACGGCATCTCACCATTGACATGACACTAGTCTGAATTCAACACCGCGTCAAAAATAAAACACCGGTTATGAGTTTTAAACTGGCATCCATTCCAGATTTTATTTTTTATATTGCTAGTGTATTAGTATACTCATACAGTATAACTAAACAATTACCTATGATCTCGATAAAAAATCTTTCGTTTGCATTTAAAAAAGGAACTCCTCTTTTCAAAGATCTCTCTTTGGAATTGAAGGCCGGCAACATCTATGGCCTCTTTGGCTTAAACGGCGCCGGTAAAACCACGTTGCTCAACCACATCACCGGGATGCTGTTTCCCGCAAAGGGTGAATGCCTGCTAAACGGTTTGCCTGCCAGGGACAGAATTCCTGCAATGCTGAGTGACTTGTTTTTAGTGCCTGAGCAATTTGCCCTGCCCTCCCTGACCGGCGAAGAGTACACCAGAATTCACACTCCTTTTTATCCAAGGTTTGATAAAGATCAATTTCAAGCCGTCATCAATGAGTTCAAGGTAGACACCAAAGCCGTGTTGCAGGAACTATCATACGGGCAGCAAAAGAAGTTTCTTATTGCGTTCGCACTGGCCACCAACACACGGGCACTGCTAATGGATGAGCCTACGAATGGCCTCGATATCCCGTCTAAAAGTCAATTCCGCCGCATCGTGGCATCCCTGGATTACAGCGACCGGTGCATTGTGATCTCTACTCACCAAGTGAGGGATCTCGGGGCGATGATCGACCAGGTCTCTGTCATTAAAGATGGTGAAATCGTATTTAACCAGGGACTTGGAGAGATTCAGGAAAAACTCGTCTTCAAAAAAATAAAGACGGAGGAAGGCCAGAACTATATCTATGGAGAAGAGATACTTGGAGGCGTTCAGGCCATTTGCAGAGCCGAAACCGTACAGGACGAACCATCACGAGAGATTGACCTGGAGCTATTATTCAATGCTATTATAGAAAAACCCTCAGTCTTACAGCAAACTTTTAGTAAGGAGACCGTATGAAAACCCTGCCAATGACAGATGGATTTTCATTTGAACGCTTTAAGCAGGTTCTGTATCGAACCCTGATACTTAATAAAAAACAAATCACACTTGGTTCCGGAGGTGCCGTTGTCGGTTTATTCGGCTTTTGGTGCCTTATGATGATATTTGATACAAATGCAGTCGTAAAGGAAAAAACTGTGATTATGCTGGCCACAGGCACGGTGCTATACCATATTGCCGGTTGCATATTCACAGCATCTATATTTAGTGAGTTGCAAAAAAACGAAACGGCTTACAGATTCCTCACACTTCCCGCAACAACCACTGAAAAACTGTCTGCTGCGTGGGGAGTCACATACCTTCTCTATACAATCGGTGCGCTTTCTATTCTTACATTAAATTTATTTTTTAGCAATTTGGCGGGACAGTTATTCTTTAATGCTGACCCCTTGAACATGGCCACTCTGACAGAAATTTATCTGAATAGTGTCCTCTTATTCTATCTTGTGTTTAATAGCGTCTTTCTTCTTGGCGCCGCTCTGTTCAGACAGTACAATTTTTTAAAAACCGCTTTTTCAATCGTACTCTTTTTTATCGGAGTTGTGGTACTCAGTGGAATTATTGCATTGGTATATGGACCCATTAACATTTCTCTGCTTTCTCCTGCCTTTTTTGCTATTACTTCTAACAGTGAACTCAATCGATTTATATTTGAGTTACTACATGCCATCCCGCTAACCGCACTTTTTCTTTGGATTAGCTACACCCGTCTTAAAAACAGGCAGGTGGCGTGATGGACTTTTCAGAAAACAAACCAATTTACCTGCAAATCGTCGATCATTTTTGCAGTCAGATTCTCAACAAAAAATGGACACCGGATGAGCGTATCCCATCAGTTCGTGATATAGCGGTAACACTGGAAGTGAATCCCAATACGGCCATACGGGCGTTTCACTATCTTCAGGATAAAGATATTTTATACAATCAGCGCGGGGTTGGATATTTCGTCGCAGATGACGCCTACGATAAAGTTATTGAGCTGAAACGTGATGAGTTTATTGAACATAAGCTGCCCGTTTTATTTAAGGATATGAAGCAACTTGGATTTACCTGCAGCGAGCTGGAAGAGCTGTATGAAAAGCATCATGCCAATAAATGATTTAGATACTTTCTGTGGTTGTAATGAGATGTAATTGTTACCCCTTCGATAATACCAACATACGCTGATCATATTTATCGCCTCGAGGGTTTTGTAATGGCCATGTCTTTGAGTCCCAGGGTTATCTTACTCGGCTATTAATATATCGCACTTATGGTGCTGGTGGACTATTTGAAATTAGTGTAAGCTCCAAAGTTTAGGCTTACCCTACAACATTTACAGGTCTTATTATTTAGCCACTGTGTCAATCTAATTATGCATAGAGATCTCACATCTAGTGTTGGCCTCTTTTATCAACCCCTCGATTTAATTTCCTCACGTTGATTGATCGTGTCGCCACGGGATCTAGGTTAGTGTCATCTCTCATACCCGGGGTTGAAACCCCTGGCTACCGATCTATCGCACCTATGGTGCTTTTACGTGAACCAATTAATTTACCTGCATGTACCCAATTTCAAGACTTACTGATTACCTAATTTCCGCACTTCCTAATCCCCGAATTAACTAATCAACTAATAAACGAATCAACCAGTAACCACCCTACGGTGCACGGTTCGGATAATCGGTGATAATCCCATCCACACCCATCTCAAGAAGCCGGACCATTTGTGATCGATTGTTTACCGTCCAGGGAATAAGTTCCATCCCCTGCTGTTGGGCTTTATCAACTAAAAGCGGAGTGACAAGAGAATAATTCGGGCTCCAAATATCGGGAGTAAATCCAAGAATATCTGTCATTCGCTCTACCGTCTGGCTTTCTTCATAGACAAGCATTGCAAGTGATATGCCAGGATCTAACTCCCGCATGGCAATAAGGGTAGACGGATCAAATGACTGAATTATCACCCGGTCAAGAACGTCCAATTCAACCAATTGGTCATAAACCAGCTGAGCATACACTTCCGGAAGAGGGCAGTAAACACCATACCAGTCCGGCTGACTTTTTGTTTCTATGTTATACTTCACAAGATTTAGATCTTGCTCTTTGATAAAAGTCTCAACTGCTATGATCGCCTCGGATAATAATGGCTTAGTCACGGCCATTGCCTCCTGATTGGGAAAATTCCTGTTTCCTCTTATTCCAACATCAAACTGCTGTGTCTCTTCATAAGTCATTTCAAATATGTTCAGACTTTCTTCCTCATCTTCTGTGACAGGAGTACCATCTGGTTTCGTGGCGATCGTATGACTGAACCAAGGTTCATGAGAAACAAGAATCAGACTATCACCAGTTACAACTACATCTAGTTCAATCGTATCAACTCCCTCTTCAACTGCACGCAAAAATCCAGGAATTGTGTTTTCCGGAAGCAATCCGCGTGCTCCTCTATGCCCTTGCAGATCATAATCGTAAGATTGTTCTTCAAGGGAGCAACCGGATAGTAAAAGAAATATTAGATAAAAGTATGTCAGATTTTTCATATCGTAGGTTCTGAAATGTAGTAAAATCAGAAGTAACTTCACCTCATAACTCTTTAAATATTTATTATTTAAAAAACCTAGTGTCTATGAAAATCAAGCTGGCATTTTTACTTACCTGTATTATTCTGGCGGATGTAGGCCATGCGCTTTGTCAAGAGACTGAAATCACAACTTTTATCCTCTTGCGGCATGCAGAAAAAGTTGATAACAGCAGTGACCCTGATTTGTCGATTAAAGGATATGAACGGGCAGAACGCCTGGCAAGCATGCTCAGTAAAACAGAGATTGCTGCTATATATTCAACTAATCTGACACGCACGAAAGAAACCGTACGAACTGTAGCTGAAAATAGTGACATGGATATTCAAACCTATGGCGTTCAAACTCCTGTTGAAACAGTGAGTGAATGGATTGATAAGCATCGCGGAGAAATAGTTGTGGTTTCGGGACACTCGAACACGACACCCGCTTTTGCAAATGCACTGATTGGCAGGGAACATTTCAGCGGTTCGTTTGACGACTCTGATTACGGAAATCTGCTGATTATCACCCTATCTGAGACAGGAGATTCAAAACTGCTTCACCTGAGATACTGAAAATGATCTCGTTATTCTGAATGAACCTCGGCATCTCGGGTCAGCGCCCCAGTTTACTGTACATATCTATAAACAACTATCCATTTGATGATTCCGCCGGCTTGTTCATATCTGTAAAATCATCAATACTATTGGCTACCCAGTCATAGCGGTCACTTGAAATACCGACGACAATTGCCGGAACCACAAACAGTGTCAGAATAGTGGCAAACGTCAATCCGCCAATCACTGATCTGGCCAAAGGGCTCCAGGTAGCTGCGCCGGCTCCCAGCTCAAGTGCGAGAGGTATCATGGAAAATATAGTCGTCAGCGCCGTGAGCAGAATAGGACGCATCCTTCTCTTACATGCCTGTAAAAAAGTGACAAGATAGGCTCTTTCTGTGCTTGCCGATTTACCGGTATAAAAATGAATGTAGTCTACCAGTACAATGCCATTATTTACAACAATTCCTACAAGTATGACAATACCAATATATGCCGGCACGCTAAGCGGAGTTCCTGTAATAAACAGGAAAAGAAGCGACCCAAAAAACGCAAGGGGTACTGTCATCATAATAATGAATGGGTCTCGAAGGTTTTCGAACAGGGAAGCCATTACCATGAAGGTAAGCAGCAGTGAAAATAAAAAGGCAATAAATATCTCCTGCTGGCTCTCATCTATACTTCGTGTTGATCCTGTAAAATCATATCTATATCCATCAGGCAGCACGATATCATTAGTAAGAATCTCCTGAACTTTCTGACGATATTCATTTACATCACCTCTCACATTTACCGTAAGATCTATGTAAACTTCCCTGTCACGGCGTGATATTCGATTGAGCCCCTGATTGAGCTGGAATTCACCTACCGCTAAAATGGGGATTCTGACATCATCAGTCTGCAGCACATCCAGGGCAAAAAGGTCTTCCCTGTTTTGAAATCTATTGCGATCATTTCTTACCTGAATCGGTATTTCACGGCCATCTTCCCTGAAAAATCCTGCACGCGTACCTCGCGATTGTGTTCCAAAAGCATTCGCAACTTCTCCGGCAGTGGCCCCAATTCTGTTGATGCGCTGCCGATTTAAAACATAATGAAGCTCGGGGGAAGGCCGGTTCCTGTTGGTTGTTACCGATGTCACTTTTGGATCCTCCGTCAGGCGGTCTTCAATTCTAACAGAATACTCCTGCAGTATTTCCACATTCGGGCCAATCAGGCTCAGACGTATTCCAGATCCACCCCAGCCACGACCTGTGGGAATCCCACCCCCGCTACTCTCCACTTCAAGGTCAACGTCCGGGGTATCAAGCATTTCTTGCGTAATAGTTACCATATCCTGAGTGGTCCTTGTTCGAAGTGACTGGTCAATAAGCATAACCTTAAGCTCACCAAGGTTGGTTTCACGGCTCCAACGCTGGCGGCCTATACTTGTGATGACCGTACGAACTTCATCCATTTCCAATAAACGATCGGTATAGTCACGCAGGGTTGTTGCCGTATCATAAAGTTCGTTACCTGCAGGAAATGTAGCCTGTACCGTATACTCACCACTATCATTTTCCGGAAAAAATATTGCTGGTATCGTTTGAAACAAAACAACAGATCCCCCGATGACACCAACAATAAAAATTAAGACCGTGTACTTTCTTTTAAGGATCCACAACAAAATCTTACCGTAATTTTGCTCCACTGATCGTATGCCACGGAACATCAGGCTTTTGCGATTGAACTCTTCACGCTTCAACAGCAACGACGCCAAAACAGGTATTAAGACAATAGATGCAATAAAAGAGCTTGTAATAGCAATCGAAATTGTGAGTGCAAGATCCCGGGTAACACTACCTGTAATGCCACTAACAGCTAGTATCGGAACAAATACAGCTAATGTGGTCAGTGTGGAACCAAGGAGTGCACCAGACACTTCATTTGTTCCTTCCAAAGCCGCCTGTACACGACTGAGGCCACTCTCGAGCTTATTTGCGATACTCTCAGAAACAACAATAGAGTTATCCACCAAAAGTCCAATAGCCAGTGCCAGACCTGTAATAGATATGATATTCAGACTAATATCGAGAAAATACATGGCTGCAAACGTTGCCGTAAGAGACACCGGAATACTCATCGCAACAACGAAAGCAATTCGCCATCCGCCCATGAAAAGCAAAAGTATCAAAATAACAACGACCAGTGCAATGAGCGCCGACTGAGACAGGTTTGAAACCGAATCTTCAATAAATTTGCCTGAATTGCTTAACACCTGAATGTCGACTCCGCCGGGAAGATTCTGCCTGAATCCTTCTATCTGACTTATAACTGTCTGCGCAACTTCGAGCGTATTAGCGTCAGACTGTTTCTGTATTTCAATTTGTACACTGTTATTCCCATTCACTTCTTCAAGTGATTCTACATCAGCATAGGCATTTTCTACCTCGGCTACATCAGATACCCGAAGCGGAATTCCATCATCATTTGTTTTGATGATTGTTGCTCTTATTTCCTCAATCGATTCATAGATCGCTTCTGCCCGAATGCTGTAGCTCACACGGTCAGTTACGAGGCTTCCGATTGGCTGATTGACATTATTATTTTGTATAGCCGTCACAACTTCATTCGGTAGAATCCTGTTCCGAGCAAGTGCATCAGGATCGAGTGTCACAAAAAAGTTACGCTCTAGTCCGCCCTGTGTATCTGCCGCTGCGACTCCCTCAATACGCTCGAGCCGGGGTTCTACGAAATCAATTGCCAGCTGTCTCAATTCATCGAGGCCCATAGATTCCGATTCGATACTCAACTCCATGATCGGATCATCATTGGGGTCAAACTGAAACACCACAGGTTCCGCTGCTTCTGATGGCAGGTCCGGCCTGATGCGTTCCATCGCCTCCCGGACTTTCGTTTCCGACTGCTGGATATCACTTTTCGGATCCATCCGCAAGATGATAAAAGCGCCGCCCTGCCTCACACTGGATTCAAGAGATTCTATCCCCTCAACTCCCATGATTGCTCCCTCGATAGGCTCAACAAGTAGCCGTGATACGTCCTCAGGTGCAACATTTGAGTAATTAGCCGACACCGCAAGTACAGGTATATTGAATGTGGGCATGAGCGTGACTTTCAGATTGTTCAGCGCAAACAGGCCAAACCCAACCACAATCAGCGACATCATGAATACTGTTACTGGTCGCTTTAAAATCCGTTCGGTGATAGAAATTTTCTTCATAATAAAAGGGGTTACGAATCTTGAACGGTTAATGGATCTTCTTTATGAACGGCATTAAAGCCAAACTTTTCTATCCAGCTATTAATAATAAAATACATACAGGGAACAGCGAATAGCATGAGAAACGTACTCATGGTGAGCCCGCCGATGACTGTTCGAGCCATCGGGCTCCAGGTTTCTGATCCGGCCCCTAACTGTAATGCAAGCGGCACCATCGCAAGAATAGTCGTCAGAGCCGTCATTAAAATCGGGCGGAGTCTGCGTGTTGCACCTTCCGAAATTGCTTTAAGTCTTTCATTGCCCCTGGCCTGTAGTATTTTGATGTAATCAATCATCACGATACCGTTATTCACCACAATACCGGTTAGCAGCACAAGCCCAACCATCGCTGTGACACTGATTGGCGTTGAGGTAATCCACAACATCAGAAGTACACCCGTTAGCGCCAGTGGAATTGTAACGATGATAATCAGAGGTTCAACCAAACTTTCAAATTGAGACGCCATCACCATGTACGTCAAAATCCCTGCGATTAAAAATGCCAGAACCAGAAACTGAAACGATTGAGCCTGATCTTCGGCAGACCCCGCTACTTCGTATCGATAGCCTTCCGGCCAGTTGATTTGATCAAGCACAGCACGGGCGCGCTCGGTAGCTGTCTGCAGATCCAATCCGGCGAGATCAGCTTCTATTTCAAGCATACGCTCCTGATTTATCCTCAAGATACTTGACGGACCGGTAAAACGTTCGATTCGTGCGAGGTTATCAAGAGGCATCCATGTACCAGCCGCCGTTTGTATTTGAATTTCCTCCAATTCATCGGATGCGGATCTATCTTCGGGACTAAGCTGTACCAATACCTCAAACTCAACACCTTCGTCCACAAATGTTGTTGCTACATCACCCCTCACAGCATTACTTACGGCAGTTGCAACCTGGGAGGTGTTCAGACCCACTCTCGAAATTCTTTCACGATCCATTTGAATCCGAAGTTCTGGCCTCCCCTGATCGGCGCTGCTAAAAACACTTGCTATTCCTTCTGTTTCCTTCAAACCCGTTAGGGCAAAAGCAGCCAGGTCCTGACGAACTTCAGGATCGAATCCATAAATCTGTACAATCAATCCTGTTTCACCGTCCGGACTAAGAGGGTCTTCACGAAGTTCTTTGATATTTGCGCCGGGTATGCGCTGCATGGATTCAAGAAGTGATGCAGTAATTTCAAACTGACTTCGGCTTCTCTCTTCGACGGTAACCAGCTCAACACGAACAACACCCTGGTTCCCGCCCGGATTATCCGCGCCCTCAATACCTGTTTTGTCGCCATAATCCGAAACAATTAGCCTGGCTTCGGGCACTTCATCACGGATGGTTTGTTCCACTTGTTTAATTGTACGCTCAAGCTCAAAAAGGTTAACTCCAGGCTCTCGCTGTACCTCAAAGACAATATTGTTTTCATCTACTTCTGGGAAAAATTCGCCTCCCAAGAGAAAGTATATTGGCAGTGACCCAAGAAGTAAAACAAACGATGCCAGTACAACCAGACCACTCCGTTTGAGCAATTTGTTCAAAAGACGATTGTAGGACTGCTCCAATCTATTGAGCTGCTTTGTCAGGAAGGGTTCTATTTTACCGCCGATCCCCTCAGACAGGCTTCTTTTAATCACACCAAAGAGCCAAATCAATGGATAAAGTGGAATAATCACTAAATAGACCGGAAGTGAGAAAAGTAAGTTTCGAACAGATTTTTTCCTGTAGTCTGCCAGCTTCTCAAAAACTGATCTGTCGTCATCACCCTCAAGCTCTTTTTGAAAAAGTTTCGAACTCAGTACAGGAATGATGGTCAATGCAACCAATACTGAAACAATTAGCGCAAATGAGATTGTCAAAGCCAGATCACGAAACAAAAGCCCGGCAATACCGGGAACAAAAAGTACAGGTAAAAACACAACGAGTGTCGTGAGTGTACTTACTACAACAGGAGTGGCTACTTCCTGGGCTCCTTTTACTGATGAGGAAGCACCGTCTTCACCCTCTTCCTTGAACCTGAAAATATTCTCAAGAACAACGACAGCATTATCCACTACAAGACCCACAGCAAGTGTAAGACCGGAAAGCGATATGATATTGAGGCTAACATCGAAGTAACTCATGATACTGAATGTTGTCACGATCGATACAGGAATCGATATAGCTACAATCAGTGACGATCGGCCGCTTCTCAAAAACAGAAGAAGCATAAGCATTACCAGAACAATTGCCTGTATAGCCGTGATGACCAGGTTACTGATCGACATTTCGATAAAATCAGCCCGGTTGGTTAGTACATCAAGTTCAACTCCAGCCGGCAGAATATTGCGCAAATCATTCAGCGACTCTGTGACACCATCTGCTGCTGTCACGATATTACTGTCGCTCTGCTTATATACATTTATAATAACGCCATCATTACCCTGAACGCGCACATTGCCAATAGGCTGGGAAATACCGTCCTCAACAGTCGCTATATCTTTTAAATACACAGGATTGCCGTCTTTAACAGCCGCGATACTGTTTCGAATCTCTTCTACATTTTTAAATTCACCAATTGTTCGAAGCGAATATGACGTTTCTCCTTCAGATAGTTCACCCGCCGGTACCTGTACATTCTCCTGGCGGAGCCTGTTGGCCACTTCAGCAATATCTACATCGAAGATTCTCATCTGTGCATTGCTGAGCTGCACATTTATTTGGCGACTTAAGCCTCCCGCCGTTGCGGCTGATGCCACGCCAGGAATGCGTTCAAGGCGCTGTTCAAGCTGTTGTGTTGAAAACGTTCTAAGTTCACGAGGGCTTCGGGTGTCTGATGTAAGTGTCAGCACAACGATCGGCTCGTCATTGGGATCGTATGAAAACACAATGGGTTGCTCGGCATCATCAGGAAGACTGCGTCGTATCTGATCCAGCCTTTTGCGGACTTCAGTTTCTGCAAAGAATAGATCTGTTCCCCAATCAAAATTCAATCGTACAACTGAAGATCCCTGGCTCGAGATCGACCGAACGCGTTCGATACCGGAAATACTTCCTACCGACTCTTCAATTGAGCGGGTAATCAATGTTTCCATGTCTTCGGGTGCAACACCTTCATACGTGGTATAGACAGTTATTGTAGGAAATGATACATCCGGGTAAAGATTCAACCTTAAATCCGAGAGACCGAACAGCCCAAACCCAATGAGAATGAGACTGATCATCAACGATGTAACCGGCCGGTTTACAGCAATTTTGGAAAGATTCTTCATTGGATTAGTTGCTACCGTTTGATTGAGAGTCTGACCGGTTTACCCGGCCCTGTCCAGACCCCCGCGCTGTACTGTCTCTTCGACCTGGGCGTGTATCTTCAGAAACTGAACCATCAGCTGGTTCCATAACATCTATAGTACCGCCTCTGTCTTCAGCAGGAGTTTCCTGACCTGCAATACGAATCCGTGCCCCATCCCGCAAACCTGACTGACCTGTCACAATAATTTTTTGTCCTTCAGCAAGTCCTTCCAGAATTTCTACCCGCTCACCTTGCTCAAGTCCAAGCGTGAGGTCTTGCCGAACGGCAACAGTATCACCCTGGGCTAAATACACTGAATAGTTTCTTCGAAGCTCAACGGTATTGGTTTCCGGTTCAATATATGTTTCAACATTTTCGATCATCGCTGCACGAGGAATAACGATTGTATTTTCGCGTGTCTCCAGCGTAATGCGGGACTCCGCAAGAACTCCCTGCCTGACCATAGGTGTCACTTCAACGAGGCTTATTACAACTTCACCAAGTCCTGTTTCAGGATTCAGCTGCGGACTAATTCTTGATATAACACCCCGGGCTATTGATTGTCGGCTGTTGCTTAACTGTAAATCCACCTGCAAACCCACACTCACTGCATTCCAGTCGTTCATGGGTAAAAACAGGCGGGTTTCGTATCCTACAAGATTCGCGATTGTAAACGCAACTGTGCCGGTTGTTGCAACGTCACCCTCATCGATTTCGCGGCTAAGAATAACGCCGTTTACAGGGCTGCGGAGTACCGTATTTTCAAGATCTTCGCGCGTGCTTGTAAGTGCCGCTTCTGATGCCTCAAGCTGAGCACGTGCCGAATTATATGTTGCACGGGCCTGATCGAACTCAAGGTCACTGATGGCTCCAGATTCAAATAGCTGTTCCTGTCGTGAGTACTGAATACTATCGCGTACAAACGCAACCCGGTTTTGTCTGTATTGAGCCTGAGCTTGTTCGTAGGCATCACGAAATGGGAGCTCATAAATTTTTGCCAGACGATCGCCGGTCCTCACTGAATCTCCGAGGTCTGCATAGATCGCGGTCACACGATTGCTCACCTGGGGGTTGAGATCAACAATAGCCTGAGACCGGATAGTGCCATATGATCGTATTTGATCTGATATTGAAGACTGCTGTACGTCAAGCACTTCTACACTTGTAGACTGCCCGCCTCTCTGGCCAAATCTTTGTCCGGAGTTCTCTTCTTCAGTGTCAAAGCCACAACCGGTGATAAGTGTTCCCGAGATGAATACAATTATTATAAGTGGTAATATTTTTTTCAATTGATCAGTAATATGTTTTTGATAAAATCAGATGTCGAATGTATGGACTTCTACTGACGCATGAACGCCTTGTTACATGATTTAATTTCTGATTACTCTGTTTTGCCCATTTTTTATAAGCTTTTACATATTGAAGGCTTTGGTGGGGTTCTTAATTAATAAGACTCTATTTGATGGACGATCATATCGTAAGTAAGTGAATTGAACGTTAGTGATGCACAATGATCATAATATGGGTTTAAACCGAAAGGTATAAACTCAGAATCCACCACTTTTAATATCAATGATTTAATCTATGAAGTGTTTTTTTTAGTAGACAGAGAAAAGATTACCAACCCAATGAATGAGGCAGTTCGTTTTGCCACGAAGCCACAAAGACCCAAAGTTACATGAAGTTCCATATTATCAATTGAATAACTTTCTTGATC
>CAZVEP010000091.1:7372-13926 GCA_964625635.1 uncultured Rhodohalobacter sp. | reverse complement strand
AGTACTACCACATCCATGCATCGAAGGAAGCACAAGCGCCTGTCTATGTGGATATTGCGCATCGGAGCTCACTGATGTATAGTTTTGCCACACTGGTTCTGGCCAAATTTGTGGAATTAAGTCCCTATTCCGAGACAGTAACTTTCTGGTCGGCAGCAGCGCCCATTGTGTTTTTTGCTCTGGCAATTTCAACATATGTGATTCATGGCGTTCTGAAAGACACCGATAATCAGATGAAAAAACCCCATAAACTGGGGGAATTTACACTTCCTAATTGGGTGATTACCACATTTATGGTGGCTCTGATCATAGCTGAGATCGGAGGATTTTTAATTTTGTTTGTGGGATTCCTGAGCACGCTTTAGCCCACTTTTTTTGGTTCTTTGGTAGCGTGAATTTAACCGCCGTGCACCGTACAAGGTATCAACACATCCTTCCCAAACGGGAGGGAGATAATTAGAATCAACCTATACCAGTATAAGACCGGCTTTTTAGCTTTCCCTTCTTTGACTAGCAAATCAATAGTAATCTGCGCGCATCTCAATCGATATGCCGTTAGGTCCCTGTAACTACGGCAGTTATTACCCGTAAGGCCCCGGGTAATTAACCATTCCCATCTCCTAAACAGGAAACGTATTGACTGACTTTAAAACTGCCCACTCTGAAAAATCCAACTCAGATATGACCGGAAGCATGTCTAACCAGCCTTATCAATTGACTATAAAAAAGGGCGTTCTTGCCATTATTATCATGTATGCATGCCAGTTACTTGCTGGAATCATCATCTCTTATGCTTTTAAACTCATTGGTGGTACAGACGGGATCGATATTCAAGTAATTGGGCTGACGTCTGTCCTGCTCAGTGGAACTATGGTTTTGCTATTGTTTTGGTGGGATATCCATAGATCCGGATCATCTTTTTATCCCCAGATTGGACTTCAACCCTCAATCATCAAAAATAGCAAAGCTGTTTCACTGGTTGTTGCAGTACTTGGAGCAACGCACGTTCTGGCATGGATCTACAGATCTGTGCTCTTACCGATGGTCGATAAAGGCGGGATCATTGGAGGCGGATCACAGATGTTTACGTACATACAGGGTACAGAATCAGTACTTGCTATGATCGGCTTCCTAACTTTGGCGCTCGTTATCGGTCCGGTGATGGAAGAAGTTGTATTCAGAGGATATTTTCAATCGTCATTGGCAAAACGGCTGCCGGCATGGGCGGCCATTAGTATTACTTCCCTGGTATTTATGGCCGGGCATAGTCCGATGGTATTATGGCCTATGTACTTCATGTTTAGTGTTGCCTGGGGATGGATCTATTTGCGTACAGGTTCTTTGAAAATGGCTATACTGATTCATATGCTGAGCAACTTGTTTTATACCGTTATTGGTTTTGCGGGATGGGAAATCCTTGCATAAAATAGCGTTCATAACCGTGTTTCAAGTAGACGTTATGAACATCGCCAAAATCGATGGAGGGTGGGTTGTTGCTAATCCGATGCAAGACTTCATCATAACTTACGTGCTTTATTATTTCTAATTGAAACGAATCCATCTATTTGAATTTGAAGACTTAACCTGGTTTCCCGGGTGGTTACGACGATGCATCACGCGATTAATTTTAGTGATGCATAACCTGTTGGGAACGAGTCACAAAATTACTGATTTGCTTGCCAGCGCATTAAAAAAATCTGAATCATCAACCATTTTGGATCTATGCTCAGGAAGCGGCGGTCCCATGCCTGACGTTCTGGAGATCCTGCGTGATAAGCATGACATGCCAAATATCAGTTTAGTCTTAACGGACCTCTATCCCGATTCTAAAACGGCAGAATTTTATAACAGCCAAGATGGAAATAACATCAACTATCTGACTAAACCCTTTGATGTTACCCACTTAGATGGCCAAATGGATGGACTCAGAACAATGATCGGAAGTTTTCATCATTTGAAGCCTCAGGAAGCAAGAAAACTTTTAACCACTTTTCATGAAAGCGGTAAACCAATGTGCATCTTTGAAGTGAGCGATAATAGTACCCCCATCTGGCCCTGGTGGATAGCATTTCCCATTAACATTATTATGACTTTTTTTAACTCCCATGGTTCGGCCCATGACCTTGCAGCAACTTGTTTTTACGTATCTCATTCCAATTATTCCAATCTGTTTCGGATGGGATGGTACCGTTTCAAATGCAAGAACTTATACCCTCGATGATTTGGATGAGTTATTAAGTGGTATTTCGTCCGATGGTTACGAGTGGGAAAAGGGAGTAATTGAAGGAAAGACGAACCAGATTTATTTACTCGGCCATCCAAAGAAGTCAATTTCTGTTATGTGACGGCCACCCTGATTTAATCTTCTAATTCCTGCCCTTAGATAGAAAGCCCTATATAAACGTCCAAATAAATCAGAGACACCCTGAACTGCATACGTGAGAGGCTAAAACTCTGAACAGTGCTGATCACTTTTTTTTGCATCTTAAACGTAAAAGAACAGTATAAAAGGTTATGCTCAAATTCGGGTCCATAAGAACTTACAACTGAATTCTCTGCCCTCAATGAAAAAAGGTCGCATTCACTCAGTTGATGCCCTGCGTGGTTTTGCGCTCGCCGGTATCGTCATCGTACACATGGTCGAAAATTATGTTGGAAGCCTGCCACCTGCTGATGCAATGGCTGCGGTCAACCAGGGGATCCCGGATAGTATTGTTGAAGGTTTTATATCCCTGTTTTTACGGGGAAAGTTCTTCGCGCTGTTTTCATTTCTGTTTGGCTTAAGTTTCTTTATACAAATGGATAAAGCCACTGAAAAAGGCAAGCGGTTTGAGGGTCGTTTCCTTTGGCGGTTGATTTTGCTGTTCGCTATAGGGGCGTTTCACCATCTCTTCTACAGGGGTGATATCTTGACGATTTATGCCCTGCTGGGCGTCCTGCTGATTCCATTTTACAGACTGGAGACAAAGTGGATCCTGGCCGTTACTGCACTGCTATTTTTAGGATTGGGACGTTACGTGGTCTTTGCCCTTTTTGGAGATCAACCTATATTCTCCGGTGTACCCTTTGATCCTGAAAACCCATACATCATCGCCTATTTTGAGATTATAAAAAACGGCAGTTTGCTGAAGGTATTTACCATAAACGCCACGGAAGGCAGCTTGATGAAGCTTGATTTTCAACTAGGCGTTTTTGGCAGAGGTTACCTGACATTTGCATTCTTTTTGCTCGGTCTGTATGCGGGTAAATTCAGGTTTTTTGAAAACTTCCGGGACAACAGAAAAAAAGTGCTCAAGGGTCTTTATTGGTCCATTGGTCTTTTTATTCTCTCGGTAGCGCTCACCATTCTCCTGTTCAGCTTTAGTGGTCAGGAAGGCGACTCTATTTCATTTGATAGCTGGATAGTTATGTTCGCGCTTACGGCATTTGACTTATCAAATCTCTTTATGACGTTTGTTCTGATTGCTGGCTTTTTGTTAATCTACATGAAGCCCAAAGGAGAATCTTTTTTAAACACATTTGCGCCGTATGGGCGGATGGCACTAACCAATTACGTTGCCCAAACCATCATTGGGACATTCATTCTGTACGGCTGGGGCCTCGGCTATTTAGGCGATCTGCGAAACATATATACCTTTTTAATGGGTATCGTAATCATTATGCTGCAAATGATAGTGAGCAGGTGGTGGCTTCAAGAATTTAAATATGGCCCACTGGAATGGGGCTGGAGAAGCCTGACCTATTTCAAGGTTTTTCCTTTTAAGAAAACCGGGTAGGTTTTGGCTGAAACAGCCCTTTAATGGGAGTCTGATGTTTTGACTAACCACTACACTACTGTTAATTCATGAATAATAAATCAGATCTTTATACCACACTAAAGTGGCTTATAGATCTCTTAAATCAGATGGACATTCCCTATCAGGTTGTGGGAGGTTTAGCAGCTCAATGTTATGGATCAACACGGCCCTTGCATGACATTGATTTTTATGTGCCTGGCAAAGACATGTCAAAACTTAAAAATAAACTAACCGAACACATCAACTTTGGACCTGAGCATTACCAGAATGAATATTGGGACTTAATTTTTATGAAGCTTAGCTATAATGGTCACCAAATTGAAATTGGTGATGCTGATAATACGTGGTATTTCGATTCCCAATCCGGACAATGGATTAAAGAAAAAATAAATTTTTCGGCATCAGATAATATAAAATTAAATGATATTGAGTTACCCGTTATGCCAAAACAAGATTTAATCACATACAAGCAACGTTTAAACAGAGTGGTCGATCGAATGGACATCAAAGAAATGCAGCGTCAGGCGTAAGGCCTTTTATCTTGGTAAGATTCGATAGCCCACTTCAGCACAAATCAGCAGAAAAAGACTAGCGACATGTGGAAGGTAAAGCGCTGGCCGGAAGAATCCGTCAATATCTAATTGAATTACGAAATCATTATTTAAGAAAAGCCGAAAAGAATTAAGTGAGAGCCTATGACATCTTTCAAATTAAATGCATTTTCAAATGACAGTAACCAGGAGTTAGAGTTTGCTGTAGAGCAATTGAAAAAATTCAACCGGTCGTTTACCGGACCCTTTGAAAGTGAGCAGTTCGGGTTAATCGCCAAGAGCAAAAATAATGCTCTCATTGGAGCAATACATGGTAATACCGAATGGGAATGGGTTTTCATCAAGCACCTGTGGGTACGGGAAGATCATCGTAGCGAGGGATTGGGCTCAGAGCTCATGGAAGCCATCATCAGTGCGTCTAACGAAAGAGGCCGTTATAAATATTACCTTTCAACTTTTGATTTTCAGGCACCTGACTTTTACAAAAAATTTGGGTTTGAAGTATTCGGGAAGCTGCCCGGTGTATCGGGATCTTACGACTCATATTACATGAAACGGGAAGATGCTCCCCCCTCTTGATTTCAGGGCGGATATGAGAACTCTTTAAATGAATAATGGCGAAACAGTGATAGCAGCAAGAGGCCTGTTTAGTCAGCTTACAGGTTCTGATACCGCTTCATCAAGCTGTTCATATTTGATATGACCGTCATTTTTCTGATCATATCCCGATTTATGTAATTTATGCATAACTTTTATCTACATATGATCTAGGATAATTACCCGGCAATGTCATTGACAAGTTAATGTTAAATTCAACAGGCAATACACAACAACTTACATGAGTGTAACAGAAATAAAACTGCTTCAGACCGCAATAGCTATCATTCTATTCATCATAATTCGAATAGCAACTATAAAAGTCATTGACAGAACCGTTACCAAGAGTTTTCTGCAAAAGACCCGTGGTAAGATTATTAAAAAGGTTTTCCAGATTGTCCTACTGACAATTACGCTGCTATTTATCCTGACGGTTTGGGGCGTCAATCAGTCGGAGCTCTTTCTTTTTATGGCCTCTGTTCTTACTGTTATTGGAATAGCACTCTTTGCCCAGTGGTCTCATTTATCAAATATCACATCAGGTGTCATTATCTTTTTTAATCATCCGCTTAAATTGGACGATACCGTTTCCATCATTGATAAAGACTTTGAAATAGAGGGCAGAATAAGTGACATCGGTCTGTTTTTTATAAAATTGAAGACAGATAAAGGCGAAGAGGTACTGATGCCAAATAATATCTTTTTGCAGAAGATGGTTAAAAAGAAAATTGCGTGAATGTTTGTTTTAAAAAGTGCTTAGGATGATTAAGAAGTTTTGCAATACAATTCCTTCACACACTTTTTGCGATCTGAAGGGTTAGAAAATCAGCTGGCCGCAACGGGATTCATTCACCCTCAAAGGAAAAAACAGCCAAAACCACAGTATATGTCCAACTGGTCCATTAGCACATCCGATTCCAAATCCAACCGTTTTACATTTCATCTTGAGGAGAATGGCACGCTGATGTCCAACCGCCAGTTTCTCACTCAATTGTCAAAAAACGAGGAGTTCGCTAACTGGTACAACCGGCAGCTGGCAGATTGTGACTTCGACGCTTTTTTCTGGGAAAACAAACCGGTAACCAAAGAGAATGTTGACGAGATCTATGAGTGTACCATCGTCAAAAGCAGTCAGCTGGAACGGGTCTCCCCTGATTCAACCACGTTCAATAGCTATTTCTCGCCTGATTCCGATACCGTCACCTTTCCGAATCTAGGCGGGGATGCACAGCTAATTGTCCCCTGCCCTGTTGCTGACAAGTCAGTCTACACCCATATAGGCAGCTTTGTCCGCAGTGCTCCCGGACATCAAATCAAAGAGTTCTGGACACGTGTGGGAGAGGAAATGCTTGATCATGTTCAGCAAGAGCCGCGGTGGCTCAGCACCTCCGGGCTGGGCGTCTACTGGCTGCATGTCAGGATTGATTCTGTACCGAAATACTATCAGACGAAAGAGTATAAGACGGTTTGAAGGGATGATGGAGTAAGGGAGTGAGGGGGATAACGGATGTATTGTGATCCATGAATTGTACTTTGCATTGACGGAAGTTTCCAGAATACTTTGTTTAATATGGATCCAAACGCGGGGGCTTTCGACTTCGCCATGGCA
>CAZVEP010000091.1:0-7272 GCA_964625635.1 uncultured Rhodohalobacter sp. | reverse complement strand
GAATACTTTGTTTAATATGGATCCAAACGCGGGGGCTTTCGACTTCGCCATGGCAACCCTTTCGCACTGGCGGGCGTCTGAAAAAGTTGCTCTACTTCGTAAAGATATGCCCGCCGATCTCAACCACGCGCTCTTGTCATCCTGAGTGAGCGCAGCGAGCCGAAGGATCTCCCATTTATTGGCAGGAGTTTCGAAACGGCGTTGTTTAAGATGGATCCAAGCAAACAGAGATTTCTCGACTCCGGCCTAAAAAGCAAGCCTCCGCTCGAAATGACAATGCGTGGTGGTAAAAGAGGGCGGCGTATTATTTCTCAATACGTAACCGGGTTTTTACCCACGCCGCCATGGCAACTCATTCCGCTTTAGCCGGCCACCCGACATAATGCTCCATTTATTTCTTTTCACTGTTTAATCATTTGGTGAATTAAAAATTAATACAGATCATTACTAAATTAATTCTCCTGACCGTACGCACGCTAAATTTTCACATGATACTTTCCACAGAACTCTTGTTCCTTCTGCTCGCTTTTGCGAAGTACAACGGAATTGATCCGGCAGATCTTTCTGTGGCCATTAGAAACGGTGATCATGATGCTTTTAGAGCGTTTCATGACGAACATTATGATGGACTTTACCGATTTATGGTGAGCAGAGGGATGAGTAATGACGAAGCTCAGGACCTTGTTCAGAAGGCATTTATCATGATCTGGGAAAAGCGGGATGGCATTGATGAAAGCAAATCCTTAAGGGCCTACCTCTTTCAGATTGCTTATTCCAGAATGATAAATCATGTCAACTACCAAAAGAAGTTTGATGATGAGGATCCTCCAAAAGAGGATCCTATGCGGGATACACCGGAAACAGATGTAAATCATAAAGAATTGCTCAGCATCGTGAAACTGGCGATCAATGACATGCCGGAAAAACGGGGGCAGGTTTTTGAATCCTGTTTTATGAACCAATTTACATACAAAGAAACCGCTGATGCTATGGGTGTAAGTGTCAAGACGGTTGAAAATCACATGACACTGGCGTTTAAGGATCTTCGTTCTGTGCTTTCAAAAGCATACGATGAAGATCTGTTGTCAAAATTTAATTCCAAAAATGATTAGGGGTCTCATACCCCCTCAACTGTATTACGTGTGAACATTGATAACAAGCGGATATTACCTTGAACAAAATCACATTCATACTGACGCTTTCGGTGATATGGCTGATGGCAGGTTGTTCCATTGACGGATACGAAAATGCTTCAGCTCCAATCACCGATCAGGAAATTCAACTCGCAGGGCAGATTATTGGAGAATCAATATCAGAAAACCAGAGTGGTATCCTCTCAACTTTTTCGGAGGCTTTCGCGATACCTACATCATCGGGACTGATAACCGGCCCATCCCTGCTGTCATCAGGCAGCTTCAGAAATATCGAAGATTACAGTTATACTTATGATTCAGCAACGGGCGAACATCACGTCACATACACTGTTCAACGTAACACACTTCTCATAAGCTCATCGACCCAGGTAATGCTTACTTATATATTTTACGATGCCGGTGAATCTACTATCGAATTTCCGGAACAAGAGATGGAAAGAATAGATGCAGTCGATTTCAAATCCGAACAGAGTGGTACTATTAACACCGGTTCAAAAAACTCTGTGTTCAGTCGAACAGATCGTATCCTGTTAAACGGTCTCAATGATCAGACGGATATACTTACTTTGGATGGTTTCCACTCCGGGGAAGGATTATTCTCAACAACGACAGCAACAGGGAATCAGATTGAACGAGAGTACCTGCTCGACATGAACTACCTTGATATCAAAATTAACAAGGCTGTGGTACTCTTGAATAGAAATTTCAGAAACGGGGTAAACGGCGCGCTTAGTTACGAATCAACGGTTCGTGTTGTTAACAATGGCACTAGTGTAGAAACTGGTAATGCAAAAATTGTTAACGGAACTATTGAGATGAACGGTGATGGAACAGCCCTGCTCAATTTCCGGGATCAGATTGAACCGATAAGACTGCGGCTGGATGATGGCGACGTCTTTGATGACGATGAATTTGAAGGAAGGATTACGAATGTGGATCTCGAAAAGCAGATCTTTACAATTGCCAACGGACAGAGAATTAGAATTGATAATCAAACAGTCATAGACGATGGAGACTTTCAGTCACTTAATGATGTAGCTGTCGCGCTGAACAATGGTCAGCGAATAGTGGCAGAGGGTGATTATTTTCATCCCGACGAAAATGTAAATCTTTGGGTTGCCACAAAAGTAGAATTTGAAGAGGAATCCAATGAATTTCAGAAACTTTTAAAATCAATAAACTTTTCGTCAAGCTCTCTTACGCTTATAAACGGCGATGAATTGTTCCTGACCGATGATAGTGATATAAATTTTGATGATGAATTTAATTCACTTCAGGACGTGTCTGATGCTGTCCGGGATGGTCTGCCGGTTCTTGCAGATGGTAAATTTTCCGTTGATCAACAGTCAGCAAACAGGCTTATCGATGAGGTCTCATTCGAACTGGAATTTGACGAGTTTGAAAGCGTTGTTACAGCAGCCGATTCGATATCTGGCAGTTTTAAACTTGCAAACGGTCGTGATGTATTAATCACCACTGAAACAGTTATCGAAGGTGATTACTTAACAATTGCCGAGGTTCAAAAAGCATTAGAACAAGGTCTGTCAGTTGATGCTGATGGTGATTATTATCTCGGCCAAACCGGAGACAATTGGATTGCCGTTCAGGTCAAGTTTTCTGAAAGCAGCGATGATGACGATGGCGTGGATGATGAGACTGATACTGAGGAGGATTAGATATGGAAAAATCAAACCATCCAAATTTTTCCAATAACGATCAGGATAAGAGACTGACAAAACTCTTCGAAGAACATCTCGAGAACAGGGATAAATCGTTGAAAACAGACGACCCGGTCTTTAACACGTTATTGAAAATTCGAGAAGAAGATGCAATCGAAAGAAAGGATATTCCTGTTCGTGGAAAAGAATCATCCTGGCAGTCAATCAGTCAGACTATCCGTCAACAAGGTGAAAATGATACCCGTCCGAATGCAACCATCACTCCTATTCATTCAAGACGGAGCTGGTTGAAAGTTGCGGCTGCGATAGTGCTTATTGCCTCTTCGGCTCTGCTGCTCGTTCAGCAGTTCAGTATTTCTGATAAGATCACGGTAGCAGAAGCATCCTCAGCGGTACAAACTATTGAACTTGGGGATGGAAGTACTGTAACACTCCGTCCAAACTCAACACTTTCTAAATTTACGGATTCAGAAAACCCAAGGTCTTACTCACTCTCAGGTGAGGCGGTATTTGATGTAATTACCGATCCGGATCGTGTCTTTACAGTAGAGGCCGGGGCAGGCCGCGTTGTTGTAACCGGAACCCGTTTCAACCTGAACGCACGCAATCAGATATCCCGGGTATACCTATTTGAAGGAAGCGTTCGGTTTGAAGCTGCAGATGGTTCTGACTCTGTCAATCTTGAACCGGGTGAAGCATCTGGAATTGATCTATCCATGCAAATTCAGGAACCCTTTCAGTTCGATACTGAGATTGTAACTGGCTGGACGAGAAATCGGCTCACGTTCAGAGACAGACAGGCTGGTTCAATAATGAGCGAGCTTGAGTTTCATTTCAATATAGAGATAATCGCTTCACAAGACGTCAGGGAGGAATCATTAGGCGGTACTATTCAGCTCGACAATGCGGAACAAAGCCTGAGTGATCTTGGAATTGTACTGGGTGGTTCATTTGAAGAGACCGGCGAAGGCGTGTATGAGTTCAAATCTTCCGGCAACTGATCTGAATAAGATTTAATAATTATCAACAATCTCACATTTTGAATACTTTTTTCAGTTTCATTATTGCGATCTTTGTTTTCAACCCTTCATACGAGGAAGCAAATTTCACCTTTACCGATACACCTCTTAAACAGGCGATTGATGAAATCCAGCAAGAGACAGGCTATTTTTTCCTTTTCAGGGAATCCCAGGTCACAGATATCACCATCAACCTGGAAAGCAATGAAGAAGAAATATTTGAAGATCTAAAAGAACTTCTTCAGACTTTCAGCTTATCCGTCATAATTGACCATTCCAGACAACAAATTATAATTACAAAACTACTGGCCGGGCAAACAAATACCTCCAATGTGAGACTAACCGGCCAGGTAGTTGATGGATCTACCGGTGAGCGACTTCCTTACGCAACACTCACATGGACCCGCAATGGGAAGGTAACAGGTTCGGCTACCAATTCGGCCGGTCGATTTAACATAAAACAGGATTTTGAACTCCGTGAGTTATCACTAAGCGCATCATTTATTGGCTATGAAAGCCGGGAAATCATTCTGGACTTATCAAGCAAACAAGTCTATGATGACCTGACCCTTCGTCTCGAGCCACGTGCCTTTCAGGCAAATGAAATCATTGTATCCGGCTTTCAGGGTTTCAATCCTGCTGACACACTGCTGAGCGGTATGATTGACGCAAGTAGATTTAGTCCGCTCGGTGAATCGAATTCTATCCGTGCCCTTCAGGCTCATCCGGCCGTTGCAAAAACGACAGCACTAAATGACGGTCTGAATGTCCGCGGGAGTACTCCTGATGGATTTCTTGTGATGCTCGATGGCATGAGTATATTCAACCAAAGCCATATTTATGGACTGCTTGATAGTTTCAACTCCGATGCCGTACAGACATCAGGGTTTTACTATGGTGTTACTCCTGCAAATATTGAAACACCCACAGGCGGAAGCCTGAACCTGATTACCCGAACAGGATCACGCAACAGAATTATCGGCACCTCCGGCATTAGCAATACGAGTATAAACACAACACTAGAAGGGCCTATTGGTGGACGAAGCAGCTGGCTGGTATCCGCCAGAACTTCTTATCTCGACCTTGCCAACTGGTTCAACAATTCTGATCTCATTCAGTGGGGACTCGATATTAACCGGCCCAGGAGGATAGCAGGTGATGAGCCCGATTTTACCGACCTGGTACTTCGTCCCGGTGAATCTTCGGCACAATTTATTGATATTCACACGAAATTTTATGTGGAAACAAAATCCTCAGGGCGCTTTATCCTGAGCGGTTACTTTGGAGGAAACGAGATTTCCCAGACTGCCAACCGACGAACCAGGCAAACTGGCTCTGGCGGAGATTTTGCTTTCGAAGAGGTTACTACCGCCGATACGTGGGGAAATATGCTTTTCAGCCTTGGTTATGAAAATGAATGGAATGGCAGACTCTACAGCTCAACTCTGGCGGGTGTAAGTGCATATGAAACTGATTTCGAAAAAGAAGATTTTGTGTATTCCCGGATCAGCAGCTCTGAAACAAATGAAGATATTACCGTCTTTACATATCCTTTTCAGAACCGAAGCGTGATGAACGAGTTTAAAGTCAGACAGAATTTCGAATGGAAATGGCCCAGCCTGTCGGTTATTGCTGGAAGCTCATGGCGGTTTTACAAAGGTGAATATAGCGAAGCGTCATTCGATCGCCCATCCTACTCATCACAAACCAATGCGCATCTAGCCGATGCTTACCTGCAAACAGGCTGGGAGCCCATACGGGGAGTTAGTCTTGATACAGGTGGGCGGGTATATTATTATTCTCCAGATTCAAAGGTACGTTTTGCTCCCAGACTTACTGCAAGTTTCAGACCATTTGAGGGATTCAAGCTATCCGCAGGTTACTCAGTGAACTACCAGTTTCTGCACAAGGTATCGATTCAGAACAGCACCTCTGCCGATGTGTGGATACTCTCCACGAGTGAACAGGCACCGGCTTCGGCAAATCATCTGACAGCAGCGATTGAGTTTGCACCGGATCCACTTTTTTATATGCGGGCTGAGGTATATCAGAAAGAGTATGAAAATGTTCGGTTTCACGAACTCAATACACAAACACTTTCCAACACGTTTTCCGGCACCCCCTGGTTTTATCGCAATAACGGGGATGCAAAAGGCCTGGAGCTGATCCTCCGTAATCGCCTGAACCACTTCACACTAACACAAACCTACACCTGGTCTGAAATTTCCTATGAAAATCCGTTTCTCCTGGATGGTGAGCCATTTTTCCCGGAATGGGACAGAACTCATGCCTATAATGCCGTTTTAGAAACCCGGTTTTCGGGCAGTCTTATGCTATACCTTTCCTGGGTTTCAATGAGTGGCGCACCCAATTCACTGGCCACCTTTGGCACCGGCGGCCGGGAGCGGCTTGATTCGTATCACCGTATGGATGCCACGCTTGCCTATACACGCCGCTTTTCCAACGGATCCGGGATTGATATAAGCTTCTCAGTGTTCAACCTGCTCGATCGTGATAACGTCTGGTATCGCACTTATGATTTTAACTTTGACGAGACACGGGCTATTCCCCGATTAAATCCCGTTGCTGTAGATGTACTCGACCTTGGTTTTCAGCCATCTTTTAAGGTTCAGTATTCGTTTTAAGCCTTTCCCTTTCTGGTCAGGCGACCTGCAAGACTGCGAACACAGTGAGCTGCTGGCAAAGTCGCTACCAGACCAACACAATGCTCATCTCTCCGCTTTACAACACGAAACTCTGCCAGTTCCTTACGGACTCTTGCAGGTTTCTGGGACCCAGAGTCGACCCGCTTCTTCAAAACCATGCACAACACGAAAAGTTGTGCTAGTGGCTAGTGTTAACTAACGTATGAACTGTCGGCTAAACGTTTAGTTTTAAATATAGTGGTTAGTTGTTTGCCTTTTCAGATTCTTCATCAAACGGCTCTGAAAGGATCCGGGACCCAAAAAACACCGTCACCGTTTGATTCAGAATGACTGTGATTATAATCGGGACAGGGGCGGCGTGGCAAAGAATCACAGTAGAACATCATTACTCAAGCCACGCCGCCCGCCCACACGACAAGACAATTGTCATCCTGAAACGTAGTCCTCTGTTTTTCAGGACGAAAGTGAAGGATCGGTAGAAGCAATTACTTTCTCTCTAAAGATCAACTATTTATTCTATACCGACAATCAAGTACTGGCACCACACTAGTGTATTGAAACCGGGTGGTCTGTTCAATCAAAAAACTCAATATCCATTGAATGGTCTTCCCCTCCGGGTCAGGCGACCCGAGCTACCAGCGGGGCGACCAAGGTACTAACGAGGTGCAAAGAAATGGACGATATGTTTTTTATACGTCAACAAAAAAACCCGGCGGCTATCAACCGGCGGGTTTTCTTTTGCTTAGGAGTATTG
>CAZVEP010000090.1:0-14266 GCA_964625635.1 uncultured Rhodohalobacter sp. | reverse complement strand
TCTCTATTGCATAGAGAGGGGGCCGGGGGGTGAGTCAGGAAAGGTGTGAGCGTTCAGCGACACACGAGAAGTGTGTAGTTTTGCACGGAGGGGGGCCTATCAGCCAACATGGATAAAATAACCTTTCACTTTTCACCTTTCACGCCTCACCTTTCCCGCTATTGCCTGATGGTTACCGTATAGGTAACTGTGCCTGACTGACCCGGGGCCAGCGATCCGGGGAATGTCCACGTGACAACCCCTGTGTTCCCGGCACCCGGGGATGTGATGCTGCAATCAGTTAAACTATCAGGAAGGGGTAAATCACAAGAAGCCGACGCAAATTCCGTATATGAAGGCGTATCATCAATAATTTCGAGGTTATTAAGCGGGTCACTGCCGGTATTCTGGTAACTGATAGTATACGTGAGTTCTGACCCCGGAAGAGCTTGTGGCTTATCGACTGCCTTGACAATCACCAGGCCTGCTCCATCTACACTTACCGATACCAGATCTGTTCGTGTGAGGGTCTGTACGATAACGGGAGTTGTGTTAGCCAAACTGAATGTTCCTGTAAGAGTTGTATTGCTTGATGATCCTGCGCCCGTCCCTTGCGGCACAGTAACTTTTACCAGCAGACACACAGTTTGGTTAGCCGTGACTGATATAGGTGTAGTCTCATCGAGAATGGGTTCTCCCGAATTTACAGATCCGTCACAGTTAGTATCCCGATAAAGGACGACCGGGAAGTTTGCTTCGGGGGGATTATTGGTTGTCTGAGTACTAAAAACAATGTCACCGGCCGTCTTTGCTTCAAACGTGTGCGTGAAGAAAGTTGAAGTACCGGGAGCCAGTGTTTGCTGACCATCGGTCAGGAGCCGGCTTTGACCAACATCTGCAAAAAGAAGACCTGTGTAATTCGTCCCTGAGGCGACGTTAAAGGTGACTTCATCAGTGCTAATAGTATAGCTGCCTGAGGTATTTCCGGCATTTCCTCCGGTTGACAGAAAACCGGTAGTATTGATTTCACTGAGCCTGATAGCAGTGCCATCGGGTGCAGCCGAACGCGGGATAAATAAGATGAAACCGCCATCTGCATTTGTGTTGGTTTGCCTTATCAGTGTGCCATCTGTTTCCAGTGCCTGAATTTCGGCATTAGCAATACCAGGTTCCCCGCCATTTTGGGCAGCATCATTGGCCGTTCCGCCGCCAACACCGTTATCGTTGAATACCGTACCTTCAATCTTGGCACCTTCAAAATTACCGAAATTCTGTTCGGTTATCGGCGCTCCCGTCACTGCAATAGTACGTGTGTTGCCTGTAGTTGATATAAATCCGACCGGGTCTTCTTCAGCCGGCGGACAAGTACCGGGGTTGGGCGTAGATTCGGTAGCCGATTCAATAATTTGATAGTCACCATTGGCTACACCCGCGAAACTATACTGCCCGTTTGCATCGGTTTGAACACTTTGACACGTTCCAGCCGTAGTGTTATGCAAAACTATTGTGACAGCTTCAATACCGTTTTCTCCCGGCTCTTTCACTCCATTATGGTTGGTATCAGCAAACACCGTACCCGTTACTGTAGACAGGGAGGCTAAGATGGTTAAGGTATCCTGAACTGCGGCTGTAATTCGGACCGTTGGATCACTGGCGGGGATGAAGTTTGATGTGGCCACGGTTGTTAGTATGGCTGTGCCTGCTGCAGGGGCTGGGGGAAGAACGGCTTTTATCAGAATCGATTTTGATTCGCCGGGATCCATGCTGCCGGTATCGGGAAAGCCATCGCCGTCGGTATCGGTCAGGAGTATGTCGGTGCCGCTTTCGTAGGTCCCAATTGTCCCAATATCCTGGTAATACTCAACAGAAGAGACCGTAAATCCACCACTGGAGGTGAGTTCAAAATCGAGAGTATCCTGAATATTGCCATTATTGGTGATTTCGTGAGGCAGGTACACGGTACTGCCCGCCGGCAATGTATTGCTGGTTGATTGCGTAAAGCTGATGTCTGCATATTGGGTACCGCCGATTCCGCCTCCGCATCCGCCAAGATTGTCATCAATTTGATTTGCAAGACTGTTGGAGCCCGGCTGTACGTTGGTTGTTGAAACATGCCACGAGATGGCTGTGCCGGCAGGTACTCCCAGATCACTCCAACTTACCTGCCATTCCATTTCCGTTCCTGTACTGGAGCCCCAGGTACCTCCATACTGTCCTTTACCTCGAAAATTACCACTGAGACTGCCGGGCATAGCGTATCCATCGGCAAAACCGTCACCGTCTACCAACGGATCACCACCCGGTGCAACGGCTTCATAGCTTCCGATATATAATTCAACATTTCTGTTGGAACCACTCCATATTACGGCGACAACCGGCTCACCGTCAGACATGAGACCATCGATATTCGTATCGGCGTAGTAGATAAAATTGATTTTATTATTTTGGCTGGCATATCGTCGTGTATAAGCCGAGAGATAGGTGTCGTCCCAGGTGAAGGAAAACTGCCGGAGGTCACGTCCCGTTGACTGGATAGGAAAATCCCGATCTGCTCCCAATCCCGTACCGTCGCAAATATTATTGTCGATATCACTGAGTACAGCATCCCACTCATCCATGTTCCCATCCATGGTGGCCTCAATGAGCGTAAACTGACCATCTGCAAATCCGCACTGGCATATTTGCGCGATTACCGGATTACTGTAAAAAATCCCAAGTAATACTATCAGCGATATTTTAACACAGAATTTGCTCAACAAAGTTGTGTGGTTGGTTATTTTATTTAGTGATGCTATCGTATTCAAAAGTAATCTGATTATTCGGGTATAAACGAATTTTCATTTAAAAACCTGAGTTCGATTGTTATGGTTACTGGATTTCATGTGAAGCAGTGCATAACGGTGATTGTTTGGTACATTCGTTTCTAATGCTGTTATACCACGCCACAACGTGGTATCTCCTGTCTTTTTCGGATGGGAGATCCCGCGTCAGGCACGGGATGACATGTATATAGCCTGCTTTAGACATTTTTCCATTTTTATGAATCGAACGTAAGTTAAAACTGCCTGCCGTGCTGTACCGGTGACCAGCATCATCAAACTGAGACCTGAAATTTGATTTATTCTTCGGATTTATCATAATCATCCCCCGGCCTGGTAATTTATTACATCCCATATGGTTTCCAGGTTTATTGCATCAGGCACGAGATAATTCAGCTTCAATTCGTTAACTGTACCTTCGTCACTGCTAACAATATTAATTCGGTCGTCTGAAATACCCCATTCTACAAGATAGTCTTTAATATTCCGGGCTTTATTTAATCCAGGCTCTGAACCATTGCTCACAATCTCCAAATCAGCTCCCCGTAAAGTAAGCAAATATGACCCCACCCTCGACATCACTGCCCGGTTTTCGAGGCTCAGCTCAGAAGATCCACTTTCAAAAATTACATTCCCGGGAACTACAAAATTTTCGGTTTCCTGACGCAACAGTATCGCATCATCCCGGTTCTTAAGCATACTCAACAGATTATTCATAGCACTCAAGGCTATATCATTTCCAGCCAGTTCTACATCATCGTTCTGATCATAGATAACAAGCTCTTGCTGATTGGTATAGCTGAATGACACCTGATCGCCTGGTCCGTCAATCACGTTTATTCTTGAAGGTACAATACCGGCATCATTTAATTTTGCCGTAATAAAATTAACGACTGCCTGATTTGAGCCCGCAATTTCCAGTTTCACCTGCTCGAGCTCAGTCATCATCATAACTATACGCTCCAGCATATACTCGTGTACTGCATTGAGCGAGCCGTTAACATTGTTAAATGCAGAGGGTACTGCATGATGCCGGGGATCGAAAACATAATCCCAGTTAGCAATACCGGGGATGTTTGAATTAACCTGCAGGTCTTCGAATTGTGTGATGAACCTGATATTCGCATTCTCTACGCTAAGCTCAAGTTCTACACGCCTGTTTTTGGCCATGTCTACTCGATCTTCTTCATCAGCATACTGCTTTCCAAAGCTAAGGCCTTCGAACTGGAGCTTGTCGGCATCCACACCTGCTGCAACCAGGTAAGCTCTCACGGCACGTGCCCGTCTGTCAGACAGATCAAGATTATATTCGTATGATTCCTTGCTATCGGTATGGCCTGTAACTTTAATGAAGTAATCGTCTCGTTCAAGGAGGAATTCGGATACCAGGTCCAGCATCTTAGCCGCCGGCTGATTGATAAATGTACTGTTATTATTAAAGTGAATATGCTTTGGCAGCACCGTAAGTATCTCAAGATTTTCATACCTGATACTTTCGGCTTTCAGCTCTGATGGGTCCAGTTCGAACTTTGGCATTACCAGTTCGAATGGTGTAATAACAGGTTTGGTGTAGCAACCATCCTCACAGGTGAGGTACATGCGGTCATCAACAACCCTTCTGCCTGATCCTGGAGCTAAACTCTTAAAGATCTGCTCGTCAAACTTGTAGCTGAAACCGGCATACACTCCTTTTTGTGTGTAGTTACTGGCCGCCAGGTCTTCGTCATTAAATCCAAAGAAATTGAACCCGGTTGCCAGCCGCAGGTTTTTTGCTACCACGTAACCGAATTCGATACCAAATCCATAGTCTTTTTTACTGAAGTCTGCATTTGCCAGCATGCTTGCGTTCACTCCGGCATCCCATTTGTCATCAATATCATAAATAACCCGGCCGGTTAACAGCTCAAGAAACGCTTTGGATTTGAGCAAATCATCTTGCTCAACAGAGCTTTTTGCGGCTACTCTTCCAGAGAAGGTCCAGTCTCTAGAGGGCTTGTAATTTGCATGCGAAGAAAACACATGCGCCATGCGGAAATGATTAGATGACACCAGGGCATCTTTTCCATATTTGAACTCATAACGGAAAAGAGCATCAAAGCGGTTGGTTCTGATATCCCGATAAGCTGCACCCAGTCTCATACGCTGCTGGATTTTACTAAAGCCGGACAAACCCTCGGTTTTTGATAAGGCAACTACATTCTTTCCAAGGAAGGTCCAGTCATCACTGAGTTTTCTTCCGTAGCCTAAGCTGCCAAAATAAGTATCGGTGTTATTGCCAAACCTGGCTTCCGCACGGGCCGTACCTTTCCAGTCAGGATTGGCTGTATAGTCAACAGCTGCAGAGATGGATGTACCATCATTAACCGGACTGCCTTCAACTGTAAAGATCCGCTCGAAGCCGGCATTAATACCAAAGCCTTCTCTGATGATAAACCGGTTGCGAAGGCCGATCGCAGCCTGACCACTTCGCCCATCAATCCCTTCGTTCATACGGTACTCGCTATATACCTGCCCATTTTTCATGTAATTGGCATCAATACCTGCTACAGTATTATTCTGCTGAGCATTACTGTTGAGCGTATATCTTCCGGCAGCACTTGAAATAAATTCATGGCGGGCATAAAATTTTGCAAAATTCTGCACTTTGTAATCACCCCCCACTTCAATGAGCCTTCTGTCTGCTTCACGCAAATCCTGCTCATATTCACTATATGCAGACGCTCCCTGAAGGAAAGGTAAATCAGCCGTAACCTTGCTCCTGATGTTTGTGTTGGCAACGTCATTATTCTGGCCGGTTTGTTCGGAGTGACGCAGACCAAGCTCGGCACTAATATTTTTAGCAAATGTTTGCTGCAGGTTTACCACGCCGCCGAGTGTTTGAGCGCCTGTAGTATCATTCCGCGAAAGCAGGAATTCCCCATTTAGATTGGTAGACGTTGCCAGCCGATACCGGCCTCTTGCTTTGGCTTCAGTACGGCCCTGGCCTAACGTTGACGTGCGGTTACTAAAGTCTCTGTCACTGCTTCCAACCTGGGCAGAAAAGTCAGCTTTTTCACCCTTGTGACGAACTTCCACGCGTGCGGCACTTCCTGAACCTGCCAGGTCAGTGTTGGTAAAAGCATACTCACCAATTATATCGGTATTTTCTCCAAGCTGCACACCCACGTTACCTGAGGCAAGTGTAAAGTTATTGGTTGGATCATTATCCTGAACAAGGTTGGCGCCCACGCTCAGATTTTCGGAGACATCAACTGTACTGTTTACTCCTCCAATGAAGTACTGATCATTATTATTTTCAACTTCATAGGTAGCACGAATAAATACCGGGTTGAAATCCTGGTCTACACTGGAAACGGGCGAACGGAAGGTAAGAACACCGCTAAAGGGTTCTATCACATAATCTCTAAATCGGGTTAAACGCTCAACATTGAGAATGACTTCCGGCTGATTCCTGTCAAACGTGACGAGTTCAATAATGTCGCTGTTTTCAATAATATCCTCATCAGGCAGCTCATATCGTGAGATACCCTCCCCGCGAAGTTCACGAACACGACGGCTGGAGGCTGAACTTACGCCAAACAGATTTGTTTGCACTATTCCTTGCTCATAATGAGCTTTTAAGCCGGTCTGCGCCCTGCTATAATCTCCCAGCTGACGATCGGGGTTATTCTCTTGTGTAATGAAATCGCCATACAGGGCATACGTCTTTCCTTTATCAACCCGAACATAAAGACGGCTCGTAGATTGAGCGTCAAACCCTTTGATTGAAGACTCACCATAAATTGGATAAAATTCGTCAGGGCGGATGTCACGGAATAAACGGTCGTCATCTTTTTTCTCAGAATCAAATCCTGCCGTCAGCAGCATGTCTCCGCGTACTTTTCCTTTTAAAAAGAAGTTGATGCGGGCATCTGCAGTAAAATTTCCAAAATCCCGGGATAGTGCTTTCAGCTCACGTTCAAAACCGTCATCTGCCGCTGCCTGTGAGATGTTAAGCGGATCATTCAGCCGAATAGTACCTTCTACAATACCCGCGGCAATAAGCGGACGAAGGTCTGGCAGATATGAGACGTCTGCTTTATCCTCTAGCAATCCCGCATAAGCTTTTACAGTAACGGTCCTGGGTTCAATGGACGGAGCAAGCTCAAATCTTGTGATGCCACCCTCAACTGAAACCTGTGTGCCGGGCTCTTTGCTATCCTGATCTTTTACATTCCACTCACCTTCAGAAAGGTCAAGCGTAACGGGCACTTTTGATCCGACACGAACACCATTGGCATCAAGCAGTTCAACGGTTATATAAGCCGGAGTAGCCCCATCTGCATTTATTATTTCCCGGGGACCTTTAACTTTAATTTTAGATAGTTCACCCGGGGCATAAACAACGATAGTCTTCTCACCCCGGACATTGCCAAACGGGTCTGTTTCCTGCAGCACAATGTCATTGGCTCCGGGGTTAAGATCCAGGCTTACAAACTCCCATGCCTGCATACTTTTTTCAGCCAGGGCAGAGCGCTGACCAATTTTCTGCCCGCTGATTTCTCCGCCATTGATAAACAAATTAAATGATGCTCCGGCTGTACCTTTTGCCCAAATTGTTGTTTTGCCTGACGAGAGGGTATCGTTATCAGCAATGTTCAGGAATCCAAGACCCGGCTCGGCATTAACCAGCGCTTCTTCCATTGCCTGCCTTTGTTCGCTGTTGTTACTATCAGAGCTGTCTGCCTGTGATTGCTCACCCCAATCCTGATCCCTGGTTTCGGGCAATTGCTGCTCTAAAGGTTTAATGTCTGATTCGCCAACAGTACCGCTGGCCTGATCAAAGCGGCCTCCTGTTGATCTCTCATTGCCATCAGCTGTGAAGCTGCTGTTTAGTGAGCTTTCAAGACTCTTATCTTCTGTTTCAGCATAAGCCTGCTTTCTGGAGCTGATCTCATTTTCAATAGATTCATTGCAGTTACAGATGGCAAAATCAGCACGCTGCATCTCTCCATTTTTCACATCTACAAATCGCGATGAGGGATCGCCTGCATGTCGGTTGTCAAGCTCTCCCAGGCGGCTTCCTTCCGGCAGCGAGTAGTTATCTATTTTAACTACATGTTTGTTGGGGCTTATACCATAAAAAGTGTACATCCCATAGGCATCTGTAATCACATAGTTGCCATTTTGAAGGTATAAACGCACGCCGGGCACACCGGTTTCATCGGTATCCTGAACGCCGTTTTCATTACAGTCCAGGAATACCTTTCCTATAATGAAACCATCATTACTGAATACCCCGCCGCGCACGTCAACTTTAACGTTTGCCTCGTTGCTGGTTTTTGGAATAACCTCATCACTTTGTGCCAGAGCCACATTTGTTCCATTACCTCTGCGGGCACCCGGCCCAATAAATACACGATAAGTCAGCGTTTTTGATGATCCGCTTTCAATATCACCAACATCAAATCTCAGGCTCGGGCCTTTTCCACCCTGAGGGTTAGATATTGATTGTCCGTTTACCCGGGCTGAACCCAATTGATATTCGAAACCAAGCGGCAGGTCATCATTTACAAACAGGTTCTCAACTCTGTTGATGGCTTCACTTCGTATGTCAATAGTATAATTAACAAAGTCACCGATTTCGGCCTCTTTTCGATCCACCTGCTTCTCTATAAAAAGAACACCATCGCTCTGTGGGTCCAGCGGGATATCAAAACCCACTCCGTTTGGATTAGGCTGAATGGCAAATTGCCGGCCGTAAGAACCTGTGGAATCAACAGTTCTATTCCCGGGAAGCTGGTTAATTTCAACTTCAGATGAGAAGCTATAGTTTTGCGGGGGATTTACCTGGAGTTGATAATTCCCCGGTTGTAAGAATGGAAAGAGAAACTGACCGCTGGCATCCGTCGTTTGAATATTATCCAGCTCGGTTGTTCCGTCTGCATCAAAAACCTGCGCAAGCTCTCCGGTACCGCTGATTACAACACGAACTTCCGCACCGGCTACAGGCTCGCCGGTTTCACTGTCAAACACTACGCCGGAAGGATCTTTTAGTATGGATGCTCTTGCCGTGCTGCTATTGTTTAGAGCCTGGCAGAAAAGCACCGCCTCAATTTCATCTTTTTTGGCAGTCTCCACAATACTGTTCCCGCTAACAGCATTAAACTCATTCGCATCTCTTGTAGGAACCTGGGTACTAATCCTGAATATGCCTGTGTTGACGTTCGTTTCTATAGCGGCAAAAACCTCCTGGTCGCCTGTAATCTGTGAGGTGAGTGTTATTGTGGCTTCGTTGGCCACACTTCTGTTAATATTGCATCTTGCGGCTGATGCTTCCAGGAAAAGCGGACGTCCTACTTTGGATGTACCGGTGCGCTGACCATAGTTGTCATCAGTGAAGTAGTCAATCTCAGCATCCCGGTCCGGGAGGTTGGCAATCACTTTATTTGAAGCGGTTGTTGTGGTGACTGTGCCTTCAGGATCCGTGTAAGAAATTTCTGCTGTATTTTCTAATAACCCGGTAGCATTATCGTTGATGCGAACATCAAAGGTCATACCAAATGATTCACCCGAAGCAATAGAATTGAAAGCCAAAGCAACTATATCCACAGAAGATAGATCTGATGGTGCAACAGAGGTGTACTCGAACTGGCTGTTGCCGGGCACATGATATAACGGAGTGCCGTTACCAACGTTTCTAAAACCGGCAAAGGTCGTATTAACAGGAATGGAATCTGTAAATACAACTCTGTTTTGTTGAACCCCATCTATAGTTACTGATCGTCCGGGAGCATCCACGTCACCGATATTCCTGCCCTGCAATATATAACTGAAGGTATCACCGGCTTGCAGATTGTCGGAACTTTGCTGCTTCTGAAGATCAAACTCTGTACCCTGAAGCACATTAACCGTATCAACATTTGATAGTGTCGCACCAAATTCTCTGGATATTGCCTCTACATTCAAGAGGGCCCTTAGTTTTCTTCTCTCTTCATTCCGGCTTATTGACCCTTTATAGGTAAATGTAAATTGCTCACCGGGCTGCAGGTTCACACTTGTAGCAACTGTATTTACCGGAGCTTCCTGCGACTGTTTCTGTGCTGAAAGTGTTGACGTGGATTCATCTTCCAGCTGCAAATTTTGCAGATCAAAATCATCATCCTGCCGGTTATTGATAACGATATCAAAAGCAGACGCAATGTTGCCTGTATTTCTGAGTTGGTGAGTGAAAGAGACTGTTCTTCCACGCAATTCGGTTATTTCGCCGTTGGGCCCCAGCGTAAATTCCGGGTCACTGCCAACAACAACTTTAACACTGTTGGACTTGATTACAGAAGGAGCCGCATCAAAAGTACCATCGGCCACATTTATAATCTCTTGTCCTGTAGGAGGAGCATTTTGAGAATATACGTCTCCTATCCCTGCAAAAAGCAGAAAAGCAAAAATAAGATATGCTTTTGGGAAGTTGACAGGCTGTCTGATGTTTTTTTTAATTGGTTCTACTGGAAACATTTTGGGTTAGTAAACCAAATCATTTGATTGTAATAAATCTCTCCGTTCATTTTGTCTTGAAACAAAACGAACCAAAAATTCAAGGCTGCGAAAAAATTGTCGGCAGTCACGGAATCTCTGCTACCTTTTATCAATGGTCCACCACGCCTAAAGTGTATTAACCAGCTCATCGCCGGTATGATAAAAGGTCTCCGCAGATCTTCAGATTCCTTCAGTCCGCCAATTCTTTCGAGGCCGACGGCATCTCCTATTGCAGGATTTTCATTCTCTAAACAGATTGAAATTTTTACGATGTAAAGAAAAAACATTTACCCACAATATTTCCTGTAGATCATTTTTTTATCTAATAGAGGAAGAGGATATCATCCCCTTCCTCAGTTTTAGTTCTAATTGTTTACATACTTCTTTTGTCTATGAATCAACTCTGACCGCAAATTCTATATCAAAAGTTTCGCCAGCGAGCAGGTTTGGAACTGACACCTGTATAGCACCGGTGTTCCCGTCGCCGGGCACGCTGGTAACACTGGCTGTTGCAGCAATACCTGAATCGTCTACCGATAGTGATCCCAGCTGTGTTGTAAAGGATGGGATGTTATCAGAGATAACTATATTGGTTACCGGCTGGCTGCCATCGTTGGTTACAGTAATTCTGTAATACACTATATCGTTAGGAAGCACATTGAACTGTGTCTTAACAAATGTACCTGCAGAACCTGCATTGTCAGGCGCCTGAAACTTTTCAATGGTAAGAAGTCCGGCTACAACGGTGGTGATATCATCATTAACCTGATCGGCTAATGGTCCCACAGTGTCACTGACGGTCAAAGTAGTTGTGTTGGTTGTACCATCATTAACGCCGGTGCTGGCAGTAACCTTTACAATAAAGTTTACGACGTCACCAAATTGAAGGTCCCCAATACCTGCAGGTAAGTCAGCAGCAGTAGTAGCTCCTGCTGAGGTAATTAATTCGTCACCGGAATCAATGACTCCATCACCGTTAACATCCCAGTAAACCTGGGAGATAAAACCGTTAGCAGAATTAGCAAGTGCAACGCTGAAATCAGAGTTAACACCATTATTCTCAACTACATTACTGTTTACCGTAAAGGTATGGGTATACGTTCTTGACCCACCGGGGAATATCTGCCCGGTATTGTTACTGGCCAATGAAACCACACGCAATGAGTTTACCGTAACTGCATTATGTACAATATCTGATGACGACGTTGATGAAGAAAGAGCCCGGAAATAGAGTGACTGAGCCGTGACAGGAGCAGCTCCTGCAGGAACAGTAACTTCTGCTGTAATCAGCTTATTACCATTCGCCAGGATAGAACCTGTTTGGGTCACAATACTATTTCCATTAGCTGGATCGCGGAACTGAATGCTCCATCCGGCCGGTGCCGTGCCCGGGTTGTCAAGCGAGCTGCCTGTAACCTGAGTTCCAAATGCCAGTCCGTAGTTGTCTGTCTGAGATCCGGTGTTAGTCACATAAAGATCAAAAGTAACAACTGTACCGGGGTCGGTTGACTTCGTCTGAACAGAAGCTCCCTCGGGACCTTGCCCTTCACCAAGTGCACCTGTAGTGCCAGCAGCGGCAACATTTGTGATATCTACTGATTCAGCCGTTATGTCAAGAAGCTCGTCGGTAAGGGTGGCAGATTGTGCAGCATCATTTATGGATGTAAGGGTTTTGTCAACCGTAAAAGGACCGCCTCCACTTGCGTTGGATGGTAAACTAACCTGCAGAATAACTTCTATAGTAGCACCGCCGGCAACAGGTCCTGTATCAGGAATACCGTCGTTGTTGGTGTCAGAATATGGGTTGGTTGGGTTGCCGGAACCATCTGTTTGTAACAGCGTAAAGGTGGTACCCGATGGGTAAATACTATTATTCAGAGTAATATTGAATCGGTCTGTTACATTACTATTGTTCACAAACGTGTTAAGGAAGTTAACCGTTGCACCCTGGCTTACAGCGGGCTGAGTTACAGTAGTTTGGCCGCCAACTGTACTAATACTAAAGTTCTGATTAACAGTTACAGCGGCACCATTCGTACTGGCCGGATTAGTAAGGTCATCATGATCATAGGTTGCAACGTTGGTAATCGTCTGTCCTTCAGTCCCGGCATCAACAGTTACGTCGAACTGCAATGTGCCAGAATTACCACTGTTCAGAGAAGCAATAGTAGCAATAACAGAACCCTGGGCGCCACTATTATCAAACTCATATGTAACACCTGTTGGATCGTCACCATTACCGGTATTATCATCCAGACCGGTACCTGAGCCACTCCATACTCCTGAACCGGGTACATAAGTCATACCGGCAGGAATTGGATCAGTTATGAGAAGATTTGTACCATTCGCATTTCCTGTATTGCTAAAAGTAAAGGTGTAGGTAACCGTGTCTCCGGCATTTGCTGTTGAGCTGCTCGCGGTTTTCTGTACGTTAATGACAGCACCTTCTTCAACAATCGTACTGCTGGTAGCCGTATCGCTGGTAGTGCCGTCAAAAACACTGGTAGCAGTCACTGTGATATCTTCGGTTTGCCCATCGGTGGCCGCAGACGGTATTTGCGCTACAATAACAACGCCATAAGAATCTCCGGCATTAATAGTCGGCGTTGAGGTTATGGCTGTAAAATTATCCGGCACACCATTGCCATCGGCATCGGGGTAGATCACGATCGTACCGTAATCAAAATTCCCGGTAGCAGCCTCTGCAGCAGCTAAATCAAAACTGTCGGTTCCGTTACCATTATTGGTTATGTTATGCGGAAAGCTTACTTCACCACCGGGACTTGCGGTTTTGGTAAGTCCGGCAGAGATTGTAATACCTGCCACCTGTTGAACAACTGTTTCAACAGTGTTGGAAGTAACGGTGCGTGCATTGCCTCCGTTATCTGTATAGGTTGCAGTGGCCTGGTTGCCAATAGTAGTATTGGCCGGAGGAGTTGACTGAGCGTGCGCATCGTTAGAAAGCACCCCCACAAACATCCCCACTACCAGCATCAACCCCACAAAGCGTAACGCCTTGTTTCGTAGGATATGCGTTATAGTTGTTGTCATAATATTTTTTTTGGTTGGTTTGATTGTTTTGTTTTTAAGTATTGTCTTTTAGTGCTCATCTGTATTAAAATTTGTTCTGTTTGACATTCGCCTGCTGTTGGCTAACTCTAACGCGGGCAATGAGTGTAGCACTGTTTCCACCCTCAAGTGTATCAATGGTCCACTGCAGTCGGCTGTATTCTTGAGGAGAAACTTCTCTTGTGGTCCGCAGCCCGCCTGATGTTGTTGCTTCTCTGGTAAGCGGGGGCACTTGAAAGTTATTACCCATGGAAAGATAGCTTGCACGCTCTATTTCAGGTGATGCGGTTTCAGCCATATAATACATGCCTGACGGTATCGGAAGGGTAGGCACCAGGTTAGTGATAGACTCACCGGTGTTATTTGTGTAGGTCAGTCTATATTCGATCAGGTCACCGGGGCGCACTTCATCTACCTCTGTGGCGACTTCATCACCGGACTCGTTCATCGTAATTTTAAAAGCTGTTAATTCGGAACTAACATCTTCTTGCTGTGCAAATGCAGATTGTGCTACAAATAACAGATAAAGTAGAATCAGTATAAATTTTAAAGTTTTCATAAGCGTTGAGTCAAATAGTTGAATTCATGGTTCGGAAATGTTAGAAAAGTGTGTCAAATGATGTTTGAACACTAAATTTTCTATTGATTAAATAAATGATCAGGTTCTTGATAAATCTTTGATCATTGGTACACTTATCGGTTGCTTGTTTTTTTTCTTAAAAAACAACTAGTTAGTACTAAGTTTTGTCTCATTTTATCACCAGGTCTAACCAAAATAAACCCATGGGCCCGATGGAATTATTTTGGTAGGAAGGGGGTGTTTTTCGGTGATGCAAATCAATGAGGTGTCTGTTGGTTAGTCCCGTGATCCGGAGACGATTTCC
>CAZVEP010000089.1:9935-14495 GCA_964625635.1 uncultured Rhodohalobacter sp. | reverse complement strand
TAACATGTATTTCTCTTCAGGCTATTCAGCTCTGGATTGTACCGGATAGTAATCTATATACCTTACTCCTGCAAATACAAGCATGATAATCTCCGGTTAATAATTATCGGCACAATCATAAAGTCCGAATAATTCGCCGATATGCTTCATCAAAAACAGATTAAAAGTTTTCAATTCTGTTTCATGCAATGCTCAGACTTAATCACCCGACCTACTTAATACTCTCGTTCAAGCGCTGGTTTTTGTTCTTTTTCCTGTGCAGGTGAGTTATAAGTCTTCTCAGCAGGAGCTATTTTCAAAAGCCAGAAAATACCAATACCAACCAAAAGAAGTGCAAATAGCAGAACGGTCTGGCGGATGCTCAGGATTCCAAACTCCAGCATGAGGGCCGCAAACGTAACAGAGATAGACTGCGAGAGCGTAAAAAGGAGCCATTCCGTGCTAAAGACGCGTCCGCGAAACGTATCGGGAGCACGGCGCTGAAGCAGTACAGTGCTCATCACCCAGTTAGAGCCGGATGCCAGGTGAGCAAGCGTAACCATCAGCGAAATCCAGAGCAGCGATTCCAACCCGCTCACAAACACATAGCTGATTCCTCCAAAAATCATGCAGTACCCCATCGCCTTCACCCAATTGCTCTCATCTTTGAACACGCGTCGGCCGATCACCGGGCCTATTCCCGTTCCCACACCCCGCGCTGCATATAGCACGCCAAGACCGATACTCCCCATCAGCAGTACATCTTCAGCAATCAAAATCAGCAGGTACACAAGCGCGCCGATGCAGCTTGTAAACATTCCTTTCGCCATCGTTGGCCGCATGACACCGGGATTGTCCTTCAGAAACTGAAAACCCTCCATGATACCGGTCAGCGGATTCTTTGTTCTGTGTTTCTCTTCCGCACTCATCTCGGTTTGTGGGATCACAGCTCTGTAAATAAAGACGGCCGATAACAGATAAGTAGCCGAGTTAATCAAAAAGACGAGATCGGTTCCCAGCCAGGCAGTAGCAAAACCGCCAATGGCCATCGCCGCTGTAAAGATGAAGCTCCACGAGGCTGCCGACAATATATTGGCAATCACAAGCTCATCGGACGAGGTTATATTTGGAATAGACGACGTCTTGGCCGGTTCGAATATGGCAGAAAATATCATCTGCAATGCCATCAGCAGGTAAGCAAGCCAGAGTAATTCGAAGGAGACGATAAGCAGAAACCCGAGCACTACCACGGCACGAATAATGTCGCACCAGATCATTAGTTTGCGTCGATTCATCCGGTCAGTAATGTGCCCGGCAAACGGGGATGAAAACGCCAGGCTGAGTGTCTTCACAACTATGATCAGGCCAAGCAACAGCTCGGAATCACTATAATCCTGAATCAGTGCATAGATCGCTAAAATCCCGAACCAATCACCGAAATTCGATACAACCTGAGCGAGCCAAAGGCGCCTGTAGTTTTCATTGGACCTGACAAGGTCTAGATAAGGTTTCAGAGAAAAGTTCAAGCCGTTGGTTGCCCCAGATATAACGTGTTAATTTTTAGTGCCATGCCTACTATTGAATCAAACTTAAAATGTTGTGTATGTAAATCTGAAATAACATTACACTTATGACGACCAAAAATAGAGTGGTTCTACGAGAAACATTTTGGCTGTATGAAATAATTCAAAAGAAAAATTTTCAATACAGGCGTCAAAAGCCTGGATAATTACTCACTCAAAAAAGTTAATAATCAATCTATTTTGTACACGAAATGTCTTGTTTCTACAGATACTGAATCAATCGAAAAACACCGCCTGATTACCCCAAGGGACAGGCAGAATGACACTTATCTTTATGGGATTCAGGGGCGGCTGGATAAATTGGCACCATTAAATTTTGATTTCGAACCCACGCCGCCCACTCTCATAACGAGGAGTTTGTCATCCTGAACGACGACCTTGCTTTTGAGGTCATAGTGAATGATCTGTAAAAGCAAAGTTCTTTATCTACTGCCGAAGTAATAAATAAAAATTGAAGACTACCCCACAAAGCTGCTCGTAGAACCAAATCATTAAAGCATATAGAAAAACTTAACTGATTTATTCTAAAAAGTTGTAGTAAGAATACTTCGTGTTGCTTGGTGGCCTCGCGTCCTCGTGGCAAAGATCGGCAGTTTATTTCCACGAAGGCACAAAAACTCTAAGTTTCACGAAGTAAACTTTAATAATTAAGGCGCCCATAAATCAAATCCATCTTTTTGGACAGCCTCATGAGGAATACAACCGACCGATAACGTCGAGCCTGATCAAAAGACCGGCTCTGAAAATCACTCAACACCCGTACTACCAAATCCACCCTCATTCCGTTCTGTCTTGTCCAATGTCTCGACTTCGCTGATTACAGCCTGACTCACGGGCGCAATCACCATCTGTGCAATCCGGTCACCATGTGAAATCGTAAATGGCTCACTCCCGTGGTTAATCGCCAGAACCTTTACCTCCCCCCTGTAGTCGGAATCGATAGTGCCGGGAGAGTTGAGCATGGTGATGCCTTGTTTATAGGCGAGTCCGCTTCTTGGCCTTACCTGAGCTTCATAGCCGTGCGGTATGGCCATCTGAAAACCGGTAGGCACCAGCGCTCTTTGTCCTTGTTGTAGAACAATGGATTCCGTTACAGCCGCTCTGAGATCCATCCCTGCAGCGGCATCAGATTCATAGGAAGGCAGCGGAAGGTCGGCTCCATGTGGAAGTTTCCGAAATTGACAAACAGGGTTAGTCGTGTCGCTCATAAGATATCAGTCGAACTTTAACATTTCCAAATATGACTTTTACGTGTGCTTCAAGCGGAATCCGCAAGTCATCAGTCATAAACCATGATTTAAATTTACCTGAAAATCCAAATGGTCCATCTGCATCTGTCGTCCCCTCGCTGTAGTACGTTTCAACCTTCTCGTCAAATGCATCGTAACGCCGCATGTCAGTTTTTGAGCTGCTTGATGCCGTTAGCGTGCTTTTCTCTCCTTCAATATATACCGGGAGTTCATAGGGTTCATCAATACCGGCGAACATCCGGGAATAATAAAAAACAATATCACCGCCACTGGCAGGTTCTTCAAGCGCAAGTGTATCGGTCGGTTCGCCTTCCTCAAGAAAGTAAACGAGATCTTCCTCTCTGTCGAAGTCTACACGTAATTTGTCATAGATTTCATCATGAATATCATCCCTCCAGAACTCATGTGCATAAAACGTCGTGTCGCTGTGGCTGAATAGTGATTCATAATTTACAATGCGTGTGCCGACGAATGGAATTTTGTTATTTGACCGGATGCGGGTTCTCATGTGGTGTACCTTCCGGCCATCAAGTGTGCTATCCGGCAGGATTTCGACATCCACCCAGCCAAGCGTAAAAAACCCATAGCGAACTTCATACTCAAATGTCTCCCGAACGTCCATCAACATCTCGGTCGTGGGCGGCTGGTCACGATCGTAGGTAAAATCCTGAGCGATCGCTGATGAACTCAGCATGATGCTGATCAGCAGAGTGACTATTAAACGAATATCAGACAAACGAATCAAAAGCATCCTCATCATATCCTATTAATACGGCGTCATCAAGTTCTAATACTGGTCGTTTTATCATCGTCTGATTCTCCAGAAGCACATCAAAAAGGTCATCTTCGCTCAGATCTTTATCCTTAAGGCCGAGATTTCTGTATGTTGTGCCTCGCTTGTTGATCAGCACATCCAGGCCCACTTTGTGAACAAATTCGTCAAGCTTACCTTCCGACAGCGGCTCCTTTTTTAGGTTGATGAATTCGTACTCTATATCGTTTTCACCAAGCCATTTAAATGTATCGCGTACTTTATTGCAGTTTTTGATACCATATACTTTCAGCATAATCGAATATGTTCTACTTTTGTTTTGATGGGGTTCTAAAAAAATATTTATAAAGTAAGATACAATGATTCAGATCCAGATCGTAGAAATCAGGATAAGAATTGTACTCTTTATCAATAGCAATCTAACACTAACAACCAGCAAAAGATTTACGCAAATTGTTTCATCTTTCTGTATGAATTCACCAACAACTTATCTCACTGCTATTCTAATTCTATTCCTTTTCGCAACTGCGGGCTGTGGTCAGGATGATGACCAGCGTGAGTTTGAGCAGGAGGCTTTTCAGCTGCCTGATGGCATTACAGAAACAAAAGGTAACGGAGATGTTATTTCTGAGGATCCGGACGACTGGCGCACCTCCCCTTTTTTTCAGGGTCTCATATTTGTGGAGCCGGCCTTCCCAAACCCTGTCACAATCAGTGATCAACTCAATCTCGAAATAGATATAACGGGATTTGATGCGGTTTCGGGCCTCACAGTTACAGTTCTGATTGATAATGCAGCGAATGCCCCGTTTCGTACATTGTATACCATCAATGAAAATCCTCTTCCCCCCGGGTTTACCTCCATCAATATAAATCCACTGGAACTCGGCCGGTTTAACAATCCTGAGAGCGCCCGTGGCATACACAGGCTGATCATTTTCGATAACCGGCAAAATATTATCAGTTATGGAGATGT
>CAZVEP010000089.1:0-9835 GCA_964625635.1 uncultured Rhodohalobacter sp. | reverse complement strand
AATCCAATTCATTTCGCCACGAGGACACAAAGACCCGAAGGCTCACGAAGTTTTACTATATATCTCAATAACCCCCTTTGAAACTCCCATCTCTGACGATCCGCCAGCTGACTTTGAGTGTTGAGAGGGTGCGGGGGTGAGTCATATATCAATTTTGCCACAATGACCCCAATCCACGCAACTTTCAATATTACCAATTAAATATCCTTCATGATTTTTCGGGTCTTCGAGACTTCGTGGTGGATATCTCGACGTTATGACTAACTTTGATTCGTTATTTTCCCATTCCCATCAATACCGTTTTCAACTCTTCTCATCATTTAGTACTCTTGAATAAGTCCCAATATTTTTTTTCTAACTCAATTTCAAATCCAATGAACCGATCCCTCCTACTTTTACTAAGCCTGGTTTTTTCGCTCCTGATTTCCATCAACCTCTCGCATGCACAGGATCAAGCCCAGCCGGATGCGTTCAGTTACATGGATGTCTTCGAGCTGCAGATGGTCGCCAGCCCACAAATTTCCCCTGATGGCAACACAGTCATTTACGAGCGTCATCAGTTTGATGCGATGAGTGATCGCCGATATGTCAATCTGTGGAGCATCGGGTTTAATGGCGATAATCATATAGGCCTGACGTCGGGAATCGGAAGCTATGGAAATGTTGTGTGGTCACCCGGCGGAGACCGGATCGCTTACACTTCGAGTGAGGAAGGATCAACCCAGATTTTTATACGCTGGATGGACGAAGGTATTACAACTTCTATCACCAATTTAGACAGCAGTCCGGGAAGCCTGGCATGGTCACCTGACGGTAATCACCTGCTTTTTACCAAGCGAATTGATGCACCAAAACCAAATATTGGATCATTCCCCGGTCCGCCTGAAGGAGCGGATTGGGCACCGCCGGCACAGGTTATCGACCATGTAATGTACAGAAGTGATGGCAGCGGATACGTAGATCTCACTTATTCTCATATTTTTGTGATTTCTGCTGATGGAGGCGCTCCCCGTCAACTTACCACTGGTCCTTACAATCATTCATCGCCGGAATGGGCTCCCGACGGCCAGTCTATCATATTTACGGCCGATAGAACCGGCAATGCCGCTCTTGACCCAAATAACCAACAAATATTTGAAATCGATGTTGAATCCGGTGAGCTTACACAGATCACAGATAGCCGGGGACCGCGAAGTAATCCCTCAATTTCTCCTGACGGACAACATATAGCTTATACCGGTTATGAAGATGAATTCCTGGGATATCAGCTCACCGAGCTGTACGTCATCAATAGAGATGGTACAGACAGGCGCACTATTTCATCCAAACTGGAAGTAGACGTCAGTGATCATACATGGGCGGAAGATAGTGAGTCTCTGTTCTTTCGGTTCGATGATGAAGGAAACAGCAAGCTGGGTAACGTAAAGCTGAACGGTGATTACACGACACTGGTCTCTGATCTGAACGCCCCAAGCATCGGCCGTCCATATGGCGGCGGGTCCTATTCAGTAGCAGATAATGGACGATATGCCGTAGCCCGAGGCAGTGCAGACCGGCCAGCTGAACTTACAGTCGGTCATTTTCCTTCCCGAATGGCTTTACAATCCATTACGGATCTAAACGGTGAGTTTTTCAAATCAACGGCAATTGGAGAAACCACGGAATTCTGGGTCGATTCTTCAGTAGATGACTTCAGGATTCAGGGATGGATTATTACCCCTCCCAACTTCGATCCTGAAGAAGACTATCCTATGATCCTCGAAATTCACGGCGGCCCGCATACCAATTATGGCCCTCGCTTTACGCCCGAATTTCAGCTGATGGCCAGTCAGGGCTATGTTGTGGTGTACACGAACCCAAGGGGAAGTACAAGTTATTCGCCAGAGTTTGCAGGATACATTAATCATAACTATCCAAGTGAAGACTATAATGATTTGATGGATGCCGTCGACTATGTGCTGGATCAAGGATATGTGGATGACGACCACCTCTACATCACCGGGGGCAGTGGCGGCGGGGTGCTTACTGCCTGGTCTATCGGGATGACTGACCGATTCCGTGCCGCAGTTGTTGCAAAACCCGTCATCAACTGGTACAGCTTTACGCTGACTGCTGATGCGTACCCGTTTTTTGCGAAGTACTGGTTTACAGAAATGCCATGGGACGACCCGATGCAGTATATGGAGCGATCTCCTATTTCTCTCGTCGGAAATGTAACAACACCGACAATGGTGCTGGTTGGGTCTGAAGATTATCGTACGCCCAATAGCGAGAGCGAGCAATATTACCAGGCACTAAAGCTGCAGGATGTTGATGCATCACTGGTTAAGATTACCGGAGCTTCTCATGGAATCGTAGCGCGGCCGTCAAATTTAATACGGAAGGTGGGTTATATTACGGGCTGGTTTGAGAAATATAGTGAGTGACAATAAATTAGCTTAAAACCTGAGTTCGTTTCATAATGTATCGAATGAGGTGTGTTGAAGGTGTAAAAAAGAGCGTCATCCCGCATCCCAAAGACTCGGAACGCGATCTTCTATCCTTACAAAGACAGGAGATACCACGCTATGGCGTGGCATGACGTTTATAGAAGTGAAATGCCTTAAGCGTCGCCCTTTTTAAACAACCTAAGGATCATTTTCAGATACTTAGAATCGAACTCTGGTTTAATCTATTGATAACAACATTGGCAGTGCAGTTAAGGATTTCAGGATCTATGTTGATTTGCATGGGTAAACATTTCATCGAAACTTACTTAAAAATGACCTGATGGCTCCCCAGTAATCTTCAGCTCCCTCCTGGTCAATCCATAATGCTCTCGCCCCGTGAAAGCCAGCCGATTCAGGAATAAACTGGCGCTGTATATTGCTTTGCTCCACATCGCTAAACATCTCTTTTAATGAAGCTGCTTCTTCTCTGGATGATGTAATTAAAAAAGGCTGTATAATGTTTGGTAAAACAGATTGTAATAATGGATAATGGCCACCAAAATAGTCACCTGGGCTAAAAGATATCACGGCTTTTACATTCTTATTATTCTCTGCAATATGCAGTGCCAGACTTGATGAGTAAGAACTTCCCCAGACTATAATTTCTTGCTGATATTCATCTGCCAGATAAGTTATTGCAGACTCAATGTCTTGACCTGCATCACTAAACTCTATGTCTTCGATCCCATTTTGAACTGCCCGATTGTACGTTTCATTTGGTTTATTGGCAAAACTGCCGCCCGATCGCTGGTCAATAGCAAGTGCATTAAACCCCATGCTGTTGAGCCTGGGAGCAATATCAGAATACTCGTATTTGTTATATCCTGCCTGATGAAGCAGCAAAATCACTGGTTTATCGGGTGCAACTTCATAAAGGTCTCCCGATATGATCAGTCCGTCTTTTGATGGAAATTCAATGCTTCTTTTAGAGTATTCAAATTCAATTTTTTCGGGTTTTGGAACCTGAACACTTGATTGCATTCTCCGCTGCTGTTCTATTTGCTGTCGGATCAATTCTTCTACAAACTCAATCTTCTTAATACTCCCAAAAGCGTCAAAATGAATAAAAGACTCACTGACACCTAAAAGTTCAAAATCATATGTCACTTTCACTTTGTTACTTTCAGAGCTAACTATATCAAGTGTATTGAGTTCAGGTAATTCTGTAACAATGTTCGTTAACACCGGGATAGTATTTTGAACTGGTAAAGGGTCGAACCGCAGTGAATCACTTAGAAAAGGTTGTACGAGTGACACATCTTTTTCATGAAAGCTGTTTTCAAAAGCTTTGATTTGCTGACTAAAGTCCTGTGCTTCTCCGGTTGCGGGTAGTGTAAATAGTATCAACAAAGCAGCCAAAACCGTCGAACCCTTGCCTTTCTTTGCTAAACTGCCACCTAAAACAAACAGAATACAGCCTGCAACAAATACAATTTGCAGTGCAGTGTGTATCCAGGTATCGTTTGCAGGAAAGATGCTCAATGCACCAACCAGAATGAGCAGTGCCCCTGTTTTCATTTGCCAGTTTTGTTGTGTTTTTCTTTTCATCATCAAATACTGTTTAAATGTGATTTTACTCTCTTTTGCTCTTTTTGGGCAAGGAGCCATGGCCATAAGCCCGCATTAAAAAGCAGTAATTCGTAATACCAGGGATACTCATCTGGCACTATCGCGAACGAGATTACCATCAGAGCTACTCCAAAAACCGTGACCAGGCTTAGCAAATGTGTTTTTTCCATCTTCTTCTATTTTAATGTTCACACAGTTAGTTGACATTTGCTCCCGGCAATTACACTTTTTTCTGATTTTTTTGAAGAGACTCCAGATAACCGCCGAGACGGCTCAGATACCTGCCAAATTTTAAGTGTTGCATGAACCTCTGTAAAAAATAGGATAGAAAGCCGATCAAGACGGGTAAGATGACTAACAGCGCTGTTCTTAAATCGAAACCAGGGTGATGAGTTCTGAATGCATAGGCGTAGTAAACCCAGGTTAGAATTACGGGCGTTATAAAAGCGTCAGAGTAAATATTAAAGGCTATGGCTTTTTTCATCGCATCAATAAAACACGCAAGGTTCTCTTTTAAATTGTAAGAAGAGAACTGCACGGCCTGAATTTGTGAATAAGCCTGATAATTAAAGTAGGCCATAACGCTAATTGCAACGGCCATTATCAAATAAAATATTACGGACTCTGCAGGGGAGAATATAAATTCAAGCGGGTTTACTGTTTTGTTTACTACCGAAACGATGGCAAGCCCAACTGCGCCAACAAGAGATAATGAGGCGATAACAAACTTGACGTGTAACCACCGTTTAATCTTTGAAATCTCAGATCTGGATTTGCTGTGAATGGACCTCTCTATCGTCTCTTTCTCAACTATGTCTTTATTGACAATATCCTCTTGGAGCAGCTCCCAGGCCGATTTTAATTCTATCAGTTCCATATTAATCAGTTGTAATTGTTTGGGCTAATTTGGTTCTTATTCTGGACATTTTTACGCGCACATAGTTTTGGGTAATGCCTACTATATCAGCAATCTCCTCATTGGGAACTTCATCTAAATGAAGCAGCATGATGGCTCTTTCAATTTTATCCAGATTTGAAATGGCTTGATAAAGAGCGTCAATCCGTTCGTCTTTATGTTCGTTTTTTGGATTCGAAACCGGCTCTTTAAACTCAAAACTCTCAAGAAACAGGAATCGTCGCTTTTTTTCTTTCCGGAAATCCTGTATCGCAACGTTTAAAGCTACTCTGTACATCCAGGACGAAAATTTTGACTCTCCCTTGAATGATGGGTAGGATTTCCAAAGATTAAGTGTGATCTCCTGAAACAGGTCTTTTCTGTGAGTCTCATTATCACAGTACATCCTGCACACTTTATGAATGATTCCCTGAGACTCATTCACAAGCCTGATAAACTCCTTTTCCTTTTTATCTTCTTCCGTCAAAAGTGCCCGCTTTTTTGTTGTTAGTTAACAATCAGAAGCAAGAATTACAGTTTTATTTGAGATTTTTATGAGCTCTCATAATTGAGGTATGAGCAGTTCCGTAGACAGGCACTGAATTTGATCCTTCAAATGAATCAGAATAGATGAAAGCAGGTAATAAAATGAATTGACTTAAGGCCCCGTGAGCTTGTTAATTCAACCACTAGTGATTAAAGCCATAGTCAACCGCTTGTTTGCGTCATGTTATCAGCAACGACAATAATATACTCTGCGATGTCAGCTTTTTCTACATCCGTCATTTCATCCCATTCAGATTGCATTACCGTAGTAATGGATTTGATATTCAGCCCCGGCTGAATTTTATTGATCCACCAAATGATTCCCTGGTTATAGTTTGAATGGTAGGATCCTTCAAAATGAAACAGGAGATCTCCCGGGTTAAAATTCTTAAGTGAAAAATGAGCCATCGTGGCGTCCTTGGAAGCCTGGGCAGTCTGTATATTTAGCATATTTTCCGGAACATGTGCTCCCATCATCTCAGCCATTTCTGCGTAAGCCTTAACGGTAGGATCAAAATATATCTCCAGGTCCGGGCCAATCAGCGCAAGTGCTTCCGGACTTAATTTTTTTAACGCGTCCATCCCCATATCGTTGATCATAGCCGCATATCTCCTGGGAATATTCGTAGCAATAAAACGCAGGTTATTCTCTTTTGCGAAGTTGAGCAGAGGACTATAATCGGTTTCATAATTGCTCCACAACTGCGTTATTTCAGGAGTCATTTTATCTTCAGGATAAAATCCTTTTAAATATTCATTTATCACCAGTTGATTGCCGGCTTCAAACATTTCTGCTCCCAAAAACAGCTTATCACCTTTAACATCATAAAAGCTTTTACTCATCTCTAATTGCAACCAGTGTGAAATAGGGTTGCCATGGTATTCACCAAAAAACACCATATCGCTGGCAGCAAGATCCTTTATCATTTCGTTATAGTCAGCAATTTCTCCATCATTGTTAAAAAGCTGGTATGCCGGTTTGTTTTGGGCGTTTGTTAAACCCGCCAAGCATAGAAATAAGAGTGTTTTTAATAGCAGATATTTCATATGAACAATTCATTATTTACGAGATTAAGATGTAAAGGAGAATACGGATTTCACATCAAATTAAAGACATAATCTCGTAATTATAACTTGTAATGATCGTAACTGTGCAGCCTGATTTTTAAACTTCAGAATATGCACACTTTTATTTCACTTTCTGATACATGGTAATGCACACAGGGCAATGGCATGGGCAAGACCAATACCAATGGATTCAGTAATTCCTTTGATTAGGTTGTGAGTAGTTTGATATGATTTTGGAGCACCTATGCCGTAATTCGAATCACTCCGGAGGACTCGTGAGCTGCGGCCTCATCACCGGCTGTTCGGCTGAGAACCCGCTTCATCATAAACCTAAGAGCTGACCTTGCCTGGAGGAGATCATCGAATGTGTGATCTTCTTTTTTTAACTCAGAAATAAAAAAGTCGCAATGCCAGAAACGGATTTGTGAGGAGTGGTCGATGGTGAATCGATTCAGAAATTTCTCGACCCACCGAATGGCTGTTCTCTCGTGTCTGTATGAGGCTCCTTTTCGCCTGAATTCAACTCTGAATGTGGAAAGTATCCGAGATCTGTTCATAACGTTATCTCCTTTTTTTATTGGTATGAGGCAAAAACGCCGTCTCCCTTACATTTTTATTCCTAATGATTTGCTTTGAAACTGAATACATTGCTGAACGTACTCGTTATTCAATTTGCTCACCTGCACAGTTATTGTATATTTGAGCAAACATGCAGGTTCTACTGTTCTATAAACCAATAACTTATTTGATATGATACTAACAATTATTGCTGTCGTAGTTCTGATCATACTTGTAGCCTTTCCGGTTTCGATTTACAATAAGCTGGTCTCTCTCAGGAATCGTTTCAAGAATGCATTCTCTCAAATTGATGTACAACTTAAACGCCGTTACGATCTCATTCCTAATCTTGTGAATGTAGCAAAGAAGTACATGGCTCATGAAAAAGAGACACTTGAAGCCGTTATTCAGGCGCGAAATCAAGCGATGAGCACTGAAAAGGAAGTAGCTCAACAACCAGGCGATCCTGAGTCTATGCAAAAATTAATGGGAGCAGAACAGTCGCTTACAGGAGCTATGGGGCGTCTGTTTGCGCTTTCAGAAAACTATCCTGATCTGAAGGCCAATCAAAATATGATGCAGCTTACAGAGGAACTCACCTCTACTGAAAACAAGATCGCGTTTGCCCGTCAATCATTTAACGATGCAGTGATGACATACAATACTGCACGGGAAAAATTCCCGAATAATATGATTGCCAATGCATTTGGATTCAAAGAAGCCCGACTGTTTGAGATTGATGTAGCCGAAGAACGAGAAGCACCGAACGTAGAATTTTAACTGCATCATTTATCTCATCCCTGATTTATGGATTTCTTTGAAGCACAGGACCGTGCAAAGCAGGCAACATGGAAACTTTTGGGTCTCTATTTCGCTGCTGTCGTCCTGATTATACTATCTGTTTACATTGTTACACTTCTGGTCCTCGGATATGCATCAGGCGGAGTCGATCAGCCTTGGCAACCTGTTCTCTTTTTCGTTGTAACCACGTTTACGCTGATTCTCATTGTGTCTGGTACGCTATTCCGAATTGCCCAGCTTCGTAAAGGCGGCAGTGCCGTAGCCGAAATGCTTGGCGGCCGTAAACTGGACAGTTCTACTGACGATCTTAATGAACAGAAACTGGTAAATGTAGTCGAAGAGATGTCTATCGCTTCAGGGCTGCCGCTGCCGGATATCTACCTTCTGGATAAAGAAGAAAATATCAACGCGTTTGCGGCCGGATTCGGAACAGATGACGCCGCTGTAGGTGTCACACGGGGAGCCATAGAACAACTCAGCCGGGACGAGCTGCAGGGCGTCATCGCTCACGAATTCAGTCATATCTTTAACGGCGATATGCGTCTGAATATACGCTTAATTGGAATCCTGAACGGTATTTTACTCATACATATCATGGGGATGCTTTTGGTGAGGAGTACCTTTTGGATGGGCAGTGGCAGACGTTCATCCAAGGACAATGGCGGCGGCAATGCTAAATTAGCGTTAATCCTTCTGGGGATCGCACTTATTGTAATTGGATATATCGGAATGCTATTTGGACGAATGATTCAGGCAGCCGTGTCCCGCCAGCGTGAATATCTGGCAGACGCTGCAGCCGTTCAATACACGCGAAATCCAGACGGTATTGCCGGAGCTCTCGAAAAAATCGGGCGTGTAAAGAAAGGAGCTGAAATTAAAGATGGCCACTCCATGGAGTTCAGCCATATGTTTTTTGCCAATAGCTTTCATACCGCACTCGATAAGCTTTTCGCAACTCACCCTCCTATCGACAAGCGAATCCAGGCCATTCAGCCCGGCCGTGAATCATCCCGTATTAAACCAAGGGAAGAGTATGCTGAAATGAATATGGAAATGGATTCAGGTGGAGGAAGTGGAACCGTTTCTGAATCTCCGGCTGGTCCGCTGGCCGACACCCTTCCCCTTCAGGAAATATTACTGGGTGCTATCGGCACGATGAATGAACGAAGTGTCCAGCACGCATCTGACATACTCAACGATATTCCCCGGCCGCTAAAAGATGCTGCTCATGAACCGTTTCAGTCAAAAGCGCTGGTATTTGCACTCCTCCTGAAAAGCAATAACAGCTCCATTAACAAAGTACCAGACTGGTGTGACGCGATTTTTGCAGACGACATGTCTGAGCAGGTAACCGTACTTTTAAAACTGCTCGAAGACAGTAAACGTGATTGGTCACTACCCCTTGCAGAAATTTCAATACCCGCACTCAAAACAATGAGCGAAAGCCAATATGGTCTTTTCAGACAGAATCTCAGAAACATCATCGATCATGATCATGAAGTCACATTGTTCGAATTCTCGCTTGAAAAACTCATTGAGCACCGGCTTGATCACCATTTCAAAAACGAAAAATCTACGACTGTTAAGCATCATCACATGAAACCATTGGGAAGAGAATTATCTGTGATTCTTTCTGCTTTGGCACATGCATCAGAAACAGATAAATCAAAAGCGTTTAAGGCAGGGTTGGACGTGCTCCAAAAAGCAGCGCCAGAGAACACAGAGTTTTTGAATGAAGATGAGTTTTCGTTTGATGATATTAATGTAGCCCTTCAGGAGTTTTCAAAATCAGCTAATCCTGTGAAGCGCTATCTAATGAAAAGCATGGTTCACTGTGTGATGTCAGACGACACACTTGCTCTTGAAGAACTTGAGTTACTGAGGGCAGTAGCCGAAGTCATTGGCACGC
>CAZVEP010000088.1:0-15045 GCA_964625635.1 uncultured Rhodohalobacter sp. | reverse complement strand
TCATTTCAGATATACGCTCAATCACCTCGGTCATGAGTACGTACCCGGTGTTATTATAATTAAACTCCGTCCCGGGCTCATTCTGTAGCTCAGGCTGCCGCTGTATGATCTCTATAACCTTCTCCTGATTTAAACTGGTGGTTGGGTTTCTGCCGGTCATGGCAAGAAGATTCAAAAACTCACGGTACCCGCTGGTATGATTAATTAGGTTCCTAAGAGTTACAACGTGACCAAAATCAGGCAGTTCCGGAATATAATCGCGGACATCATCATCGAGATCAAGCTTACCTTCTCCTTCAAGCAACAACAGCCCAAAACTTAAAAACTGTTTTGAGGTGGACCCAATGTTGTGAAGGGTATTTTCCTGCATGGGAATGCTGTACGTCAGATTCGCCATACCATAATATTCCTCAAGAATAATCTCCCCTTCTTTTATGACCAGTGCAGCTGCACCCGGAACATCTTCCCCTGAATATTGCGTCATCAGCTGATCTGTTCGGTCTTCAGGGTCTGAAGCTACAGGCTCAGCATATGAAACCAGCAGCGAGTAATCACCTTCTTCCTCCTCAAACGGACTGATTTCAAAAATGTAGTCGCCCGCCTGTTCTGTGTTGAACTGAAAACTTTCCCTGCCTCTTGCCGGATTGTCAAAAGTTCCCACTTGTTCTCCGTTCGGCCCAATAATTGTGATTACGACGTCTACCGTTTTTTGGTTTGCATATCCAAATACAAAATTGTCCGCTTCCAGTGTAAGAGCAAATCGATCGGTTTCTCCTGTCTTAAGAGCTTCCTCAACCTTTTCTCCCACGGATAACTGAGTTGATGTTTGAGCTGCAACGAAGCCCGCTGTGAATAGAAAAAAATAAACTAACGCCGTAAGCTTTTTCATTTGATTATAGTTGATTTAAGTTCTTATTCAACGTCACGGCTTCATACCTCATGTCAACAGTCATATAGCGTATATACCCGGAAACGCAACCCTCACTTTTTCGTAATTAGCGCCCATTTGTTGCACTTTAAATGACCCTATTCTTTCTTTTTTTAAACTGTCTCAAGAAGAATATAAAACGGTGAAAGACTGTCCCTAAAACAAAACCTTTTAAGGTCCTGCAGGTAATATCATCATAATTTTATAATCCGGAACCGGGATATTCCAATGGAAGAATAACAAAACACAAGAATAAGAAAGCTGTCGGTTTAAACTCTCTGTCCCTTTAAATTGTTATTGTACATGCAGTTAGGGATCTCATAGAATCATCGTTCAACAAATGGAGGATAGAGATGAACACAGAAGAGAGTGGTAACCAAAAATCATGGCTTGTATCGAACCGACACTACGCGATTGAATTTCTTCGCATTTTTCTTGGAGGCTTACTGTTTATTAAGGGATACTTTTTCATCGAAAACATCAATGAGATTTACGGGCTTATTGAAGCAAATATGGAGTACTCATCGTTTATTATTGCCCACTATGTTGCCATTGCCCACCTTGTCGGCGGACTTATGCTGTTATTTGGGCTCTATACACGACTGGCGGCACTCGTCCAGCTTCCGGTGTTAATCGGTGCCGTGTTTTTCATTGATGCTCAGGATACAATGCTGGCAACCGGCTCTCAGTTTGAATACTCTCTCGTGGTTCTCGTGCTGCTGTTGGTATTTATGATTTACGGAGGCGGTAAATGGTCCGCTGATCATCAAATTATCAGAAGGAAAGAGGGGAAGACATCAGGCTGATTAACTTGCCGGAATCATACTCTCAAATTTTACCGTAAGAGTACGTTCAGATAAAAACTCTGACCTCGGTAACTGAAAATGAAATCCCTGTTCCGAACCACTAAATTCACCTTTAGCTGGCAGCTTGGACTCCCGCTGATACCCCTTTTTGGTACCTGCGTTTCATTCTCGTCCTGGAGGCAAACCGGAACGCAAACTACAACCTTACGTCGGGTATTTTTCAGCATTTTATGAGCTGATCATTTCATACGATAGGCAGTCATTCATGGCGAATAGCGTCAACAGGCGTAAGTTTTGCCGCTTTCCATGCAGGATAGGTTCCAAAGACAATTCCGATAAACACGGCCACTGCAGCCACAATCAAAACAGTGTCCAGACTGAGAGCAGCCCTGAAGGTCAGGTCCGTCAGTCGGTTGATGATTTCTACAAGCCCAAACAGTCCCGCAATGCCTACCACCCAGCCAAGAATACTTCCCACAATGGAAATCGTTATTGACTCAGATATAAACTGCATCACGATATCTTTTTTCTGTGCACCGGTTGCTTTACGAATTCCGATCTCTTTGGTGCGTTCTGTAACGGAGATCAACAGCACATTCATAATTCCAATACCCCCTACCAGTACTGATATACCCGTGATAGCCCCCATTACAAGCTTGAAAATGAGTATCCCCTGTCGGAACTGCTCCACTCTCCCTTCATAGGTAAACACCGAGAACGCTTCCCGGCCCTGCTCAAATGTTTCATCCAGCCAATTTTGCACTGATGCTTTCATCTCAGGCAGTTCTTCCACGTTTCGGCTTTTAAAGACAAGAGATAACGAGTGATCTCCTGACAGGTTTTCAAGATAGGCCGGCACTGGAATAAGGGCACGCGGGCCCCGGGAATCATCGTTGTAAATGCCGATCACCTCATAAGCATGGCCGTCAAACCGGATGGAATCACCCAGCAGTTCTTCCGGGTTCTCAGCCCATTGACGGGCAAGAGGTAACGTTAATACTATTTTATTTGAAGATTTTCCAATCTCTTCTGACGAGAAAAAACGGCCGGTAACGGTAGAGTTGTCGAAATCGGGCAGGGATCCAAGTGTACTCTGGATGTAAATAGCGCGTGCAGAATCACCATGGGTAGCCATGCGTGAGCTTTCATTATAGAGTTCAGTAAATCCCCACTGTTCCACGCGCTCCTGGATTTCAAGGGCGGATTCGATATCAAAAGAGTATACGGTATCCCGCGGCACTCTAACCTCATTCACAACATTAATGGACTTGGGGCTTACATTCATCATCTGAATGTTTGTCGTTGATTCAATCTGCTCCCGGCCGGTCTCCTCCAGACCGTCTCCCAATGCTAAAATGGCAACTAGGGAAGCCACACCAATAATCATCCCAAGAGTAGACAAGAATGTATGAAGTGGATTAGCTTTTATATTTTTAAGCGCAATCGAAACTGATTTAATGATCTGCTGCATGTAACTAGAAGTTTATGCTATGTCAGAGTAGAATTACGCGTACATGAACCCAAAGTTTCAGGAAGTCTATATTCTACATACCATTTTCTAATTCGGGATTTGGATGAAAGCTGCACTGGTGGTAGAGGGATCTTAAATCCTCATACCTTATCCAGCGCATGGCTAATATCTGAAATGAGATCATCCGGATTTTCAATGCCAATAGACAATCGAACCAACTTCTCGGAGATGGATAGTTCTTCTTTTTCTTCCGGGTCTACATCAGCATGCGTCATTGTTGCAGGATGCTGGGCCAGGCTTTCAGTACTGCCAAGGCTGACAGCCAGATGAATAAGTTCAAGGTTATTTAAGAAGGTAAAGGCCTCACTTTCTCCGCCTTTAATATCAAAAGAGAGCATAGATCCATTTGAAAGGCATTGTCTTTTGTAAACATCAAACTGCTCCGGATTACTTTCTTCTAAAAAGCCGAGATAATATACTTTTTCAACTTTGGGATGATCTTGCAGGAATTCAGCTACTTTTTCTGCATTCTGAACCTGCTTCTCCATTCGAATTTTCAGGGTTTCGAGACTGCGCATAAGCAGCCAGCCGGTCCACGGGCCGGCCATATTCCCAAGGAAGGTTCTCATGGTTTTTACACGGTTCATGAGCTCCAGAGATCCCAGACAGGCACCGGCAATGACATCGCTGTGTCCGCCCAAAAACTTAGTGGCAGAATAAAGAACAAGATCCGTACCAAACTCTAACGGATTTTGCCAGATAGGTCCCAGGTAAGTATTATCAACTGCCATTAAGACTTCTTTGTCATCTGTTGAATATTCATTAGCTATTTTACTGCAAGCTTCCAGGTCTATAAGGTCGTTTGTAGGGTTAGCCGGTGTCTCTACATAAATCATCGCCAGATTGTCCTGGTGATCACTTTCTTTCAACATTTGTCTTATTTGATCCGGATTGTTCTTTGCACTGAACCCCAGTACATTGATCCCAAACTTGGGAAGGATCTGTGTAATGAAGTGATTGGTACCTCCGTAAACGGGTCGGCTGTAAAGTAGCAGGTCACCGGGTTCGAGAAACTCCAGCAGTACGGTGGTAATGGCTGACATCCCGCTTTCAAAAACTGCACAATCATCGGCATCCTCCCAAACACAAAGCCGGTCTTCCAGTATTTCGAGGTCTGGATTGTTTAGCCGGCTGTAAATTAATCCCAACTCCTCACCCGGTTCCTGTTCGCGAAGCCCATAGGCCACTTCAAAAAAAGCTTTGCCGTGTTCGGCATTTTCAAAAACAAAGGTTGAAGTCTGAAAGATCGGGCATTTCAAGGCACCCTCAGAAAGTTCAGGTTTGTATCCATATGACATCATCAAACTTTCGGGGGCAAATTTCTTCTTATCCATACCGTATTTGTGTAATTATCTTTTTATCAAAGTAGGATTTGCTGATGCTACACTCAAGGTAATAACGGGAAGTTTTTAATTGTCATAAAGCTATGATATGAAAGAGAATAGCTTAGAATCTGTCAGCCAACATGACGAAGCCAGCAAAGTAAAATTGAGGCAGAGTAGTATAGGAGATCCCGGCTCAAGGCCAGGATGACTCTATGAATTGTTTACAAAAACTTACTCGCTAAATTAGCCAGCTCCGACCGCTCGCCTTTTTCCAGGTTGATGTGGGCGTAAATGCTATTGTTGTTCAGACGATCCACGAGATAGGAGAGTCCGTTACTCTGGGCATCTAAGTAGGGCGTGTCGATCTGGAAAATATCCCCGGTAAAAATGATTTTCGTGTTTTCTCCGGCCCGCGTAATGATCGTTTTAATCTCATGAGGCGTGAGGTTCTGGGCTTCGTCAATAATAAAAATAACGTTGCTTAAACTTCGGCCGCGAATATAAGCAAGGGGCACGATAGACAGTTTCTCTGTCTGAACCATTTCATCCAGTTTCTGATACGCCTTGCTCGACTCTTTGTACTGATTCTTAATGATATTCAGATTATCCCAAAGCGGCTGCATGTAAGGGTCAATTTTTGACTGGGCATCACCCGGAAGAAAACCGATATCACGGTTGCTAAGCGGCACAACGGGACGTGCCATGAAAATCTGGCGATACTCACGACGCTGTTCAAGTGCCCCTGCCAGGGCAAGAAGTGTCTTACCTGTTCCGGCTGCTCCCGTGATGGAAACCAGCTGAATCGCCGGATTCATAATTGCGTGCAGTGCAAATGTCTGCTCTGCATTTCGCGGAGTGATGCCGTAGGCATTCATCCGTTTCACAAGCTCAACCTGCTCCGACTCAGGATTGAAATACCCCAGCGCAGAACTGGAGTGATTTTTCAAAATATAAAAGTGGTTGCTTACCGGCGGTGACGGCTCAAGATCTTCTGGATTAACATGTCCGTGTTTGTACAGCCTGCTTATGTGGGTATTATCATTGAATTCAAGATCGGTTTTCCCCCGATAGAGATGATCAATATCCTTGATACGGATCGTTTCATAATCTTCAGCATCCAGACTCAGGGCTCGTGCTTTCAAGCGAAGGTTGATATCCTTGGATACCAGGATAACTTTTTTCTTCTTTTCCGACTCCTTCAGCTTCATGGCAGCATTCAGAATCCGGTGATCATTCTTTTTGGACCCAAACACCTCATTTGCATCTGTTGTGCTATTTTCATCATTGACAACGCGAATATTACCGTGTGTCTTGCCGTTTAGCGGTATCCACTTCTGCATCATATTGGCATCAGAAATACTGTCGAGATATCTGATGAATTCGCGCGCATGGAGATTCGTAACAGAATTCCCTTTTTTGAACGAATCCAATTCTTCAAGAACGGTAATTGGAATTGCTACATCATGCTTTTCGAAATTTTTAACAGCGTCGGAGTCGTAGAGGAGAACTGAAGTGTCGAGAACAAATATCTTATTCGCTTTCTTAGTTTTGGGCATAAAACAATCCAAAGTTAAGGCTCACAATCGCGCAGAAATGAGTGATTGATTTCATTCGAAACAACAATAATCAAACCTAATGATAGAGTCAATCTTTTGAACGTTTCATCACTGAAGCTTAATGTAGAGATAGTTCAGTTTTGAATTTTTAGTGTTTAGGTTTGAGTTTTGGAAAGTGTCACCTTCCCCTGCGTGTTCTCTTTTGGGGAATAGATGCTGTAGATCAAAAATCCGGTGCGGTCGGGGAAACCACTAGACGCTGGAAGCGTCAAATATGCAATAGCCTCGGGGCAGGAGATCCTGAAATGGACCGATGCAACAAGGGGTCTGATGATGGCAGAGTGAACACCTCCGCATCAATCTATACTGAGTCACAACGAGAAATCGGAGGTTGGATCTTTGAATACAACGACAAAGTGAGATGGACCATTGTAATCTCCCCTTGAGGAGAGTACGGCTTTAGCCGGGAGGGGTGTTCACATCGCAAGACGGACCGCAAATCCAGACTGAAGGAATCACCAGCCCGGCGGATTTTCCCCGAAGGAATGCCCACGGCAGGGTACATTTGACCGTTCACCTGTCCCCTCGGGAAAAGTACCTGGGAAGACCTTCAATCATTATTTACAATTATTTTAGGATTATTTATACAGCAGATCATACCCACTCTAATCGACATAGAACCAATTTTTTATTCTCCAACTATTTTTAAAAACTCCGATGTTGGAAAAGTCTCATTTACCTAAATATTTCCAATAGATAATTATATGCTTACTATCAAACCACTACCCATTCTTGCCTCTGTTCCTCACGGTGGTTACTATATGATTTAATTATCAATTTTTACCATCTGCCTGAAAACCAACTCTTTTCTGACTTACTTTGAAGACTCTCGAACTCAAAATTCCACCGGCGGTCGTGTTTCTGTTTTGTATTGGATTGCTCTGGCTGACTGACAACTATCTCCCTCCACTATTTGATCTATCGGTGAGCAAATGGATCATTCGGCCGATGCTGGCACTGGGGGTGCTGACCGGCATTGCTGGTGTGATACAATTTGCGGTTCAGTCAACGTCGGTTAACCCTCACAAACCCGAACGCGCAAGCTTTCTAATTACTTCCGGAGTTTACAGACTGAGCCGGAATCCCATGTATCTTGGCATGCTGTTTATACTCGTGGCTGCTGTTCTGAAATTTGGTCATCCTCTTGGAGTCATCACACTGCCCTTATACGTGTGGTATATGAACCGTTTCCAGATTATACCTGAGGAAAAAGTGATGGAAGAAAAATTTGGTGACGCATATCGAAACTATAAGGAAAGTGTGAGACGCTGGATTTAGCCTGCGACTTTTCTTTCTGCCCATAAAATTCCCTGAAGAACCAAGAAGCTGATCAGCCACCACCGGGCTGACATAGGTTGATCGGTTGGAGTTTCCCCATCAGGTTTTCGAGATCCAAGATTTTTAATTTCAGAACGTGTAGCCTCAAACCGGCGATACTTTTCGGTAAATGACCAGGCGAACTCAGAGTCATACACATAAAACCACCGGCTCGATCCATCAGACTCAGCCACATGCCAGCCGGGTGATCTTGGCCAAAAATATCCATAACTCACACCGGGATGCTCTGCGCCCGATACAAGCATTAGCTCCCGGCTTTGGTTTTGAGATGGATTTCGAATCGTAATATCTGTACCAGACGTAGTGACAATTAAACGATCATAAAGTCTGGGAATATTTGAACTAACCTCTACAAACGGTGACTCAAGAGTAACAGCACGATCCAGATAGCCGGCCCATAATGACGCATAGAGATCCTGATCGCCACGCAGCTTCCAGCTATAGGATTGATAGAAAAGATGCGATGAGACCGATCCCCGGCCTGATGTTATTCGAACTATAACCGGCTCTGTACCATCAAAAAGGCCCAGCGTATCAGATGTGCTGTCCAGCCCTTCGTATGTAAAGTTTAAAATAGACAGCCGAGCATTAAGTCGGTCTTCTTGGTCAGATGAGTCAAAGAATTCCGGTACCCACTCTCGTTCGTCGATCCGTGATATGGCGTTGAGTTCAACGGCCACGCTCGAAATCGACGCCAACGCCTCTTCCCAAACGCCACCGCTATCATCAGATGGAGGCAGCATAATCACATCAAGGCCGCTCTCAACGGCGCTCCTCAAAGATTGCACCTCTTCATCAGAAAGTTCTGATACCTCACGAGGATCAAGAACAATCAGATCTAATGATGATAAGTTATCAATCAATTCTGACGCACCGGCATTTGGATCATTGATATCATCGTACCGGAATCGATCGTCCCCAACCCGGGTTCTTATAGACAGCCTATGACCGCTGTTGCCAAGCCACTCTGCAAGATGAGTCATTTCAAAAGACGGGCTGTAAAGCACTATTGCGATCGACAGAGGGTCGGGCTCTGCTGCACGAATATGCCACGGTTCCTGAAGCAGCGTATCTGCCAGCTCCGCCTCGATCTGATAGCGTGCCGGCCCCTCAACATCCAGTCGATCCGAAAAACTAAACGCGCCGCTGCTGTCAGGCAGGATGGTTTGAATCTGCTCGCCATCCCGAAAAATACTTACGGTATCAGCGCCCGATTCCGCAATCAGCCGGCCGTTGATTTGAAACTCTTTTCCTGCATCAACCTGTTGAGGTGCCCGTCCAAGAAGTAGCCCCGGGGAGGGTTGGGTCAGCCGGTCTCTCCAAAGAAACTCATCTTTAATCTGTTGCCGGGTTCCGTGCCCGTATATTTCTACAACAAGCCCCGGCTCCGCAACCTCTTGAAGTAAATCAACTGATGAGAGCCATCTTACATTACCCGGCCCCGTGTTTTCGGCCGACTCCAATGAGAATATCTGAGCGTTTGAGTCTATGGAAACATCAGCATTCGAAATACCGTCCGTGAGCAATATTATAGAACTGTTCTCTCCCGTTGGCTGGTCTGATCTTACAATATAAAGGATTAACGTCACGCCTGATAACAGTATCAGGCCTGCCCGAAATAGTGAGCCGTACGCACGGTGATCAAGCACGATGGCCCCTATCGTAATAATACTTGCAACAGTAATCAGAAGCACTTGCATCATTTGTTTCCGCCTGATGTTTTCAGAACCGGAACCCTTTCGGGTGACAGATTTCGCTGACGGTTTCTATTTATTTCCGAAAGCTTTGCAAGTAGTTGCTGCCTCACTGCGCCGTTATAATCTGTACTATTAAGCCGTCCAACCCGATTCAAAAGATAGAGTTTATCAGATTCTGTGATGTTGGCCTTTTGTATTTCTTCGATATGCTTCTGCAGCTCGTCCTCGCTTAAATTTTGCTCATCGCGAATTTGCTGTTCGAACAAAACGAGGGGTGGCATTCTGCGATCAGATCTGTAACTAAATTCCGGATTGGCAAAATCATCAATCTCGCCGGTCAGCCGTTTCTCATCTTCCGGAATCGGAATCCCGTCAAGTCCTGCACGGCGGACATAGCGGCGATCGGCCTGCTGGGCTTCCTGCAAATACTCAAGCGCGCGATACTCGTACGCCAGCGCCTCTTCCGGGCGATCGGTTTGCAGATATTGAGACGCCCTGAACATTTCTGAAAGTGCGCGACGTAAAAGCGCCCTGGGACTTTCAGCAAACAGCGTGTTCATCTCAGGGCTTCCGTGATCGTGGAAAAACTCTTCGGGTATGATGGATGCAGCTGTGCTTTGGGTGGCTTCCTGACCCTCACCATCCAGTTCGGCCTCCGTTACTCCTTCGCCACCTTCTTCGTGGCCGTGATCGTGTCCGGCATGGTCATCAGCTGCTTCTGTGATGTCGCCACCGGCTGACTCTGATTCATCTTCCATACTCATATACTGCCCGAAATCGAGCATCAGCATTTCCTGGTCACGGCCAATGCGTCTCGATCGGACCTTAAAGTACTCCTCGCTCATCTGACCTTTCTCACTGAGAAGCTCCTCCGTATCCACGATAATCTGACGCTGACTCCTGAAGTCTTCGGGCATCAAGTCTATCACTATATTCCCGGCCATAAGAGGCTGTGCCCGCGTCGTGTCTTCAACCACTATAATGTAGGTATCAGAGCGACCGGACTGGGTATTCGGATGATTATCCGATGCGGCCGCATAAATATAAAGCTCGTCGCCGGGTGTCATGCCAAGTGAGTCAGCATTGAGCATAATCGATGCCTCTGCCTGGCGTGTTCCCATTCCGGATATCCTGTCAAACGCCATGCGCTGTTCACGAAAGCGGACCGATTCACCAGATCCCCTGGCCAGCGTTGTATACAGGCTGATATACTGGATTCCATAGTCATCCATAACCTGCACGTTCATTTCTGTTTGCCGTTTGTTTTCGGTCAGCAGTGTTCGCATTTGTACCGGTGAGCTAACCCTGAAACGTGGCGGCTGATCTTCGGTCACTTCAATTGAGTAGTAATTAGAATAAATCGTTGTGTCGGCTGATGTCACGGCAATACGATAGATCAATCGATTTTCTGCCGTTATCTCTCCTTTGTAGGCATCTCCTTCTGACGTAAGCTCCACCGTGTCTCTGTCATTAAAAATGAGTGCCGCATCATTCACATCGCCGGAAATATTTATTGTCCATGAAAGAGCTGACATTGTCGCCGCAGTCACAATGCCGCTGTTTACCACTTTAGTTTCCAGATTGGTGTATTCAGGCGGATCTACAACAACTTGTACCGACTGAATAACAGGATCATTTCCCGATGTCAGATTTCCAGATTCCGCTGCTATTTGTTGTGTTACATCGCCAAACCTTTCGTCTGTTCCACTTATAGAAGAGGTTGTTATTGTAACCAGGTAAGCGATAGAAACCAGCGACACTGACATCAAAACAGAACGAATCAGTTGCTTTTTGGGCAATTTAAAATCCAATCCTGATTGGCTCAGCTTATTGTTGATTCGGTTGATCTGAAGTTTTTCAAGCCGGTTCAGCTCTGACTTCAAGTACAGGCCTGACGAATCTTCAACCTGTGGATAATGGCGATCCAGGTATCTGACGATCACCTCTGATGGCGGCAGAGAAAAGCTTCCTGATCGATAGTAAATAGCGGTCAGGAGGAAAAACAGTGCTACTGCAATCAAAGCAGCGACCAATTTGGACAAACCCAGTACATCATTCGCCATGAGGCCAATTGAAACAGCCGCAGTGAGTGAAATCAGAAGAGCAATAATGACTCTTTGCCGTCTAAGTTGTCGTCTCAGTTTTGCTATCAACATCATCTACATCCCCCGCCTGTTTGATAACGTGCGTTCACCAGCCCAAACCAATAAAATCAAAATTAATAATATTGGACCGGCAGATTCTTTTTCCGTCAGGCCGGCCTTTACCGGCTGTTCACGAATCAATGGCTGACGCTGCTCATTGGTAAGTTCAGGATGGAGGTCATGATCTATTCCAACCACAGTTTTCAAAAGCTGATGTGCCACACCTGCGTAAAACCATTCTGTGTAGGGAGCGTGAGGAACCGCTGCGAGCTGAAACTCCATTTCGTCTCTTTTCCTGATTACTTTCATGGTTGATCTCAGGCTTGTCCGGTCTGCCTGAATGCTATCCTCCACTAACAGAGGGAGCTGAATACCAAAATCAGGACCGGCGTTCAGGTACTCTTCTGTCAGGTTTTGAAGATTCGCTCCATCCAAACTAATCTCATTATCACCGTATTGAACATCAGCTATCCTCCCCTGAGGAAGATCAGCTTCGGTCTTCTCAATCTTCCAAAGACCAGCAGCTTGTTCAAATCCGGTTTTTTGAGCATCGTCCAGATTACTGTTGATGGTCAGCGCCAGACGATCCGGCATATTGCCGTCATTTGCTTCATCAACTGGCTCTATTTTTGTTTCTATGAGCGAATCAGAACGAGTTTGAATATAGGAAAACAGATTATTGTCGGCTCCACTCCATGATTTGCCCTGAAAATTATCCGGCAGGTCAGCAGCAACCCACTCTAAATCAGCACTGAGAAAAGGTAGCTGGCCTGAAAACCGGTCGGCAGTCAGGCGCCCGGAAACCATGATCAACCCGGGACTGTAATCGTATTCAACCTGTTCAATCAGGCGGAACCACCCCAGCCGGTCGATCCGATCGGGTGATACCTGTAGTTCAAGCACGGTTGCATTCTCGTTAGATTGGTTCACTCCTGATTCAGACTCAGTTATTATTACAGAACTAAATTCCGGCAGATCGCTATCAAAAAAGAGGCCGGCAAGAAGCAGGGAAATTAAAAGAATCAGTACGATTCGCAGAAATAGGAGTGTCTTTTCATGAAGCTCAATACGGCTGGCACGCGCAAAGCTTTTCTCCGGAAGAAATCGAAACGTAGGAAGTATCTTCGGCTTTCCCGATTTTCGGCTCCAGAGATGTATAATCACTGGAACGGCCGCTGCGGCCATGATCCATAACCAGGCCGGCACTCCAAGGCTCATATCCGGCTCCGTTTTTCAAGGTAAGTCCGCAACACATCCTGCACCGGCTGGTTCATTATGAACAGTTCCCGCCCGGATCGCCGTCCGGCCACAGCATCATCCAGATCATATAAATAAGCCTGCAAATTGGATTGATAAGACTCTTTCACAGCTCCGGTTTTGATCGTTCGCTCCATCTGGCTTTCCGGATCACGAACGGTGGTAACACCATCGAGATTCAGTTCTAGCTCTTCCTTGCTCAAAATCTGAAGAAAAAGCTGCTCGTGACCAAACGTTTCCCCGAGCTCTCGGATCTCTTTCCAGGTGTCTGGCTCATCAAGCATATCTGAACCAAAAATCCACAATTCATTTTGATGAGAAGTGCACTCTGTAACCCACTCGGCAGATTCAGGCCACGTACCCTTACACTCTACCAATTCAAGATTTTCATACAGCTGGTTAAGCTGCTGTTTTTTTCGCCTGGGAGCCAGATCTGTTCGCTGTTCAGAGTCAACAATATGAAGACCAATCGAATCGCCCTGCCGATGAGCAAGCGTGGCAAGTGAGGCGACAATCAAAGATGCGTACTCAACACGGGCTATTCCATTTTCGATGTATGCCATGGAAGCTGACGTATCAAGGAAAAATCTCACCGTTATCGACGTTTCCGTTTCAGACTCTTTGATATAATACCGGTCACTCCGGGCAAACATTTTCCAATCAATCAGACGGATATCGTCGCCCGGCTGGTAGCTTCTGTACTGACTGAATTCCGTTCCGGTTCCCCTGCGCGTTCCGTGATGAAGCCCGATCAGAAACCCATCTACGATCTGATTAGCCAGCAATGCAAGACCCGCACCCGCCAGCAGATCACCGATTTCAGAAGGAAGTTCGCGTTTCATTATGGGTTTGAGTTGTTAAAATACATCTAGTGCTGTGTCAATTCTCATTTGTCGCATAAAGACCTGACAGCATTCCCGGTGCTTTGCCGGGTTTCTGTCAGCGTCAAAAACCAACGCTGTCAGATCCGGTAGGTGCTGACAGGTTGCTTCCGACATTTCATAGTTGACTTATCACTAGTCAATATCGGGGAATCTCATCTTTTAAAACTAGTGGTGAGTTAACAGTTATCGGTGTATCAGTTATTAGGTTTTTACAAAGTGAATCGGGGCAAAATTTAACCGATAACCGTTAACTGATAACCCTGTTTCTCACAACTCACTCTTTGGCGGACTCACAACCTCAAGAATCTTTTCCGTAACCACATCAGGCGTAATCCCCTCTGCTTCTGTTTTGAAGTTGAGTAATAGTCTGTGACGAAGCACAGCCTTGGCCACAAACTTGATATCAGGAACTGTTACGGCATACCGTTTTTCAAACAAAGCCCTCGCTTTTGCGGTGAGAATCATTGCCTGCCCTGCCCGGGGCCCGGCACCCCACTCCACCCATCGATTGACGTCCTCAATGGTACCGGTATCAGGCCGTGTTGACCTGACAATCGTATTCACATAGGTAATCAAATCATCGCTGATCGATACTTCACGAACCAGTTTTTGCAGACTCACAACGTCAGCAGCGTTCATCACAGGTTTGATATCCGTTTTTCTGCCGCCTGTTGTCTGCTTCAGTACATCAAACTCTTCCTGTTCATTTGGGTAATCTACTTTCAGATACATCAAGAAACGATCGAGCTGAGCTTCAGGCAGCGGATATGTTCCTGCCTGTTCGATAGGATTTTGAGTAGCCAGTACAAAAAACGGCTGCGATAGCTGAAACGAATTTCCGCCGGAGGTGACGCTATACTCCTGCATCGCCTCGAGCAGTGCAGCCTGGGTTTTGGGCGGCGTCCGGTTGATCTCATCCGCCAGCAGAATATTGGTAAACACCGGCCCTTTCTGAAAGGTGAAGAATCGCTTGCCGGTGGAATGATCCTCTTCAAGAATTTCTGTACCCACAATATCGGACGGCATCAGGTCGGGCGTGAACTGAATGCGCCGGAAATCGGCATCGATAGCATTGGCCAGTGTGCGTATCATCAGCGTTTTTGCCAGGCCAGGAACTCCTTCAAGCAGTGCATGACCACCGGCAAACAGCGTGATAAGAAGTTCATCCACCACATCTTTCTGGCCAATAATGACTTTTGATATTTCATCCCGTAAATCTGACAGCTTATCCAGCTGCAGTGCTACATCTTCTTCGGTGGCTTTCACGTTTGAATGGCTTTTCTGTTCATGGCGTACATCACAATATTGACGCCAAATTTCGTGTTGTCTTTTGCGTACCAGCGCTTATTTCTAAAATCGTAATCCCACTCACAGCCGTAATCTTTATTGCTGTAAAGCACCCGGATTTCTCCGTCAATCTCTATCGCCTTCAGGTAGTCGTGCACCAGCCCATCACCCCAGCCATTCATCTCCACGGCGGCAGTAGGCGGGCCATCCTCAAACTCAAAAAACGACCGGT
>CAZVEP010000087.1:0-15166 GCA_964625635.1 uncultured Rhodohalobacter sp. | reverse complement strand
GACGCTTTCGCGTAAGATGGTAATTGTGAAGTAATTACATTTCAAAAAAATGAGACATCAGAGAAAGCCTTTCGGGGCTTTTTCTGTTTTTAGTGCAACTAGTGTAGTGTCATCGATGAAATGTCGTGTAGTCCCGAAAGCTTTCGGGATGAGTTTTTCGAAAAATCGAGTCGTATCGGATCAATACATCATTCATGGATGACTCATCCGATGACTCGCTAACGGCATCTCACCATTGACATGACATTAGTAAAGTATCTGCACTTATTTTCGGCTGTTCAAACCACTCTGAACTACTCAAGTCTGAGTTCGGTTTGTCTGCATACCGGTTGCGTGGGTTGAATGTGGTTGGTAAAGAATGAAATTTTAATGAAAGGTAAGATCAATATTTATTCATGAATAATGACTTGGAAGTAGCTTTAAAAGCGGCCCGTGCAGGCGTCGAAACAGTAAAAGATTTTCGAAATAAAGCTCTGAATATTAAACAAAAAGGGTTTCATGATTTAGTGACAGATGCGGATTTAGCTGCTGAGAAGACGATACTGGGCATTATTCTTGATAACTTTCCGGCAGATGCAGTCCTTGCCGAGGAAACTGCGGATAATGATTCACTCAATGACGAGCGAACCTGGATTGTAGATCCGATAGATGGCACCACCAATTTTGCACATGGGTTTCCAATCTATTGTGTATCAGTTGCTTTATGGGAAAACCGTGAGCCTAAAGCAGCTGTCGTAATTGAAATAAACCGTAATGAAGAATTTACAGCCGTAAAGGGAGAGGGAGCCTGGTTAAATGGCGAAAAGATATCCGTTTCAAAAAAAGATAACCATAAGCATGCGTTTATAGCTACCGGATTCCCGTATAATGATCTTACCCTTGTGGATTCGTATTTAAAACTTTTCAGACATTTAATGCATCAGTTGCAGGGGATACGCCGCCCGGGTGCTGCATCATACGATTTATGCTGCGTTGCCTGCGGACGTTTTGATGGGTTCTACGAATATTCACTTCACGCCTGGGATGTAGCCGCTGCTGCACTAATTATTCAGGAAGCAGGGGGGAAGGTAACAAATTGGGAAGGCGGCAAGGACTGGCTATTTGGAGAACGGCTTTTGGCTGGTAATCCGAGTATACATTCGTACCTGCTCGAACAGATAGAATCTTTCTTTGACACCAGTCAGCGACAAAATATAAAGTAGGACCCTGAGACTCTTTAGCTTGAGCCTGGATTAAGTTCTATATTTAATAGATCAGTATATTTTAATAAGAATCATTAAATGTCAAAATTATCTAAAAGCGATACTTTTATCGACCTGTCAGATTATGGCCGTCCAATTGCAGTATCTGCAGCATCAAGATTAAAAAATACGTCAGCCACACCAGTTCAGGTAACACTGGCTTTTGGTATTACAGGACTGATTGCAGCGTATTTTATTCTTTCAGGTTACTATATAGCCGCAGGCATATTTCTCATCATGAAATCCATCATAGACGCGATGGATGGTGAACTTGCACGCTTTAAAAAAAGCCCGTCCTATTCCGGCCGTTACCTGGATTCTATTTTCGATTTTATCCTGAATTTTATAGTCATAATGGTGATTTGGTCAGTGAGCAGAAGCCCTCTTTGGGCTGCTTTTCTCGCATTTTTCTGTTTGCAGCTCCAGGGAACACTTTATAACTACTATTACGTCATTCTGCGTCATAAATCAATGGGTGGAGACAAAACGTCGAATATATTCGAAACGGATGTTCCAAAAGCATACCCGCAAGAAAAACAGGGGACTGTAAATGTGCTGTTTAAACTATATAGAATTTTCTATTCAACTTTTGATAAAATCATTTATTCTCTAGACAGAGGCGCACCAAAAGGCGGATTGTTTCCCAAATGGTTTATGTCTCTGCTAAGCATATACGGACTCGGATTTCAGCTGTTAATCATCGCTGTTTTCCTGGCATTCGGGTTGATTGATCTTATTATTCCATTCTTTATCGGATTCTCATCCTTTATTTTTGTTTTCATTGCCGTCCGGCGTGTATTTCTCTCTGAATTGTCACAACAAAAAATGATATATCGAGATTAGATCATCACTAAACATAAAAAAGCCGAACTGCTTTCACAGTTCGGCTTGGAAAAGATTTTAGTCATTTGAGAATTACATCGACGCCAGGTTTCTAACAGCCTCCGTAAACTTAGCGACTTTATCAGAACTGCTTTCTGTTTGCGATTCAATTCGCTCAGCCAGATCACTCAGCATTCTTGTTTGACGCCTTCCTGATCGGCTTTCAGCTTCTTTTAAGCTTTGACGTGCAGCTGATATCTCATCAACGCTCAACTCCCTGTTTCTTGATATTTGATCAAGATAGGCATGTGCCAGAGCATAACTCGATGGCCATTTAAACTGAACTTGTCCCTGAGGGTTAAACTGATTTAGTGAAACTGTCCGTGAAGCGGCAATTTCATTCTCTGTAAGGTATTGGCTGGGTGTAAGCTGGAAAATATCGATGCCCCTGGATATTTCTGAGTTTACCAAAACGCCATTGTACCAATAAATTGACCAGCTGCCGCCACTCGCCATTTCATCAGCACTTACAGGTCCGCGATCATGAAAGGCAATTTCGATCGGTTTTTCGGGATCAGTGAAATCAAATACTGAAATCCCACCCTGGTACCATGATTGCACCATGATATCTCTTCCCGGTATTGGGATCATTGAGCCATTATGAGCTACACAGTTTTCCTGTTCTGTTTGTGGAGCCGGCATTTTGTAATAGCTTTCAAACACCATTTCGTTATCGTCATTGATTGAGAAAATAGCGTTCGCTCCCCATTCCATGGGATCTTCAGCGCGGCACTTAGGCTGACCGCCGCCGCCCCATTCGTCTGTAAAGAGAACGGATGATCCATCGTTATTGAATGTAGCAGAGTGCCAGTAAGCGAAATTGGTATCTGCTACAGCATCAATTCGCTGTGGATTCAGCGGGTCGGTTATATCGAGTAAGAGTCCATAACCTTCGCAAGCACCGCCAGCCAGTCCAATATCAGGATACAGGGTGATATCGTGGCACTGATTTGGGCCCAGAGCCTGTGATGATTCACCACCGGGTGCCAGTCTTTCATCAATAAATTCTGTGAGACGCTCTCTGAGTTCTGTACTGTCAGCAGCTGTTGGCTGACCTGTTCCGCCTCGCTCCTCAACAATTTGCTGAAGGAAATCACGAATCATATAACTTCTTATCACCCGCTCTTCTCCTCTGTACATTCCGATAAATGCACCACTTTCACGGGCTTCTTCAAGTTCCCGCTGTTCCTCTGCTGTCAATTCACGAGATGGGGGAGCTTCAAGGTCTTCAAATATTCGTGGTGAGTTAGCAATTGCAGCGCTGGCCGGATCGTCTAACGGAACCTGAATCACTTCTATTCTGAAGAGTGGGCTATCGGGATCTTCATCCGGAAACGCACTTGTACATCCGGGTAATTCTTCTTCTGGCCTTACAGTAGCTGAGCCGGATACATAAACATAAATATTTTCATCATCGTCAGGATCTTTCAAAACAGAATGTGTGTGTGAGCCACGGCAAGTCTGCACGTTGGTGAGATATTGTGGTTCCTGAATATTGCTTATATCAAAAATTCGAATACCACGAAGGCGTTCCTCACTAACGGCAGATTCTACGCCCTCAGTACCACAATCAAGTCGACCGCCAAGTCCTTCACCAGACACAAAGAGCAGGTTTTCGTAAACTGAGACGTCACTCTGTGAAGCCGGGCATAGAAAGTCAATTACCACATTCGGATTCATCGGATCACTAATATCCCATATGATAAATCCATTATAATTACCCTGAATTGCGTAGTTGTCATAAAAAGCGAGGTCAGAGTTGGTAGATCCTACAAAATCAGGTGGAGGTGGTGCCGTTGACAGCATGTCGAGATTCCATATGGCCTCTTCAGCGTCGAATAATCCGTCAGAAAGACCAACACGCGGATCTTCAGAGGGTGCCGGAACCTCATGAATAGGAGTTAGCAACTCTTCAGCTGGAGCCTGCATTTGCTCAGTTGAGGAACAGGCGTAAAACCCGGTCATCATCACAGCAAAAACTGTAAGTATTGAGAGATATCTTGTCCGTATATCACGGTGAGACACTCTGAGTGTATCTTTAATTGATTTCATAAATCAGGTTGGGATTAGTGGATGTTCTGTTTTTATAAAAAGCTTAATTAATCTTCAGCTTCTATTTCATCGAGCATGAGACGCATGCGCTCAATTTCTGTCATTTGATCAGCATTTATATCTGCTGCAAGGCGAAATGCATCTTCATCCTGGGCAGCACCATCTGTGGTGACGAGCTTATCTACCATTGTAACGGCACCCTGGTGGTGGTCGATCATATAGCGCAGAAACAATCGGTCAAATTCAGTTCCCTCAGCTTCACTGAGCTCTTTCAGCTGAGCGTCGCTTAACATACCAGGCATAGTCGTATGGTCGTGTCCGCCATGATCGTCAATACCGTGTATCATAAGTGACAGACCATCAATATGTACTTCAGGTACAGGCTGGTTGCGTCTTTCGAGCCATGTTTGCATTGATTGAATCTCATCTTTCTGTGAATTTATGATCCTTGATGCGAGACGCTGAATTCGGGGGCTGGCATTATTTTGAGGCGCAAGTCGAGACATAATCAACGCCTGGGCATGATGGCCGATCATACCTGTCATAAAGCTGACATCCGCCTGAGTGAATGACATGCGATCACTTTCTATGCGTGACCAGTATAATTTTTCAAGCTCATCGTAATCAGCAGTAACAATAGTAGTGTCACGTGTGGGATTTTCATCTTTATCTGTTAAATCTGAAGATGCAGAACAGCCGCTTAAAGTAAAAATCAAAGCGTAGCTTAAAAGAATAGTAAATAGGGAGAGGGAAAATTCCGAGTATAACTTCATACAGATGCAAATATAACCAATGATGATATATGCTGATTAAAGTCTTGAACTTAGTTCTATGAAATATAAAAAACCACAAAAATAAATTGCTAACTCACACCTCAACAGAAAATCTGTACCGAACGGTTAATTGACCAAGGTGAATGATACACTAAGAGCAATACTTTACCTCTTGGGCATTGAGTTCATCAGGAAGTCAAGATTTATCACTGGAAATGGAGTAGACGCGTATTTAAAAGCTTCTCCGTACTCAAATCCGGCGAGGTGCCCAAAATGTTTAGCTCGTGCCTGCAGAGAATCAAAAAAAGATGGATCTGAAATATAGGTTTCCGGTTCGCTTCCCGGATCAGATACATTGAATTGTGAGGCAAAAGCTTTTATGGCCTTCTCCTTGATGCCGATAGTGTCTGTAATATCATACACAAAATCTGGTTCAAACGGCCTGTCCTGCATATAGTGGATAATGTGAGCAGGTCTGTGCTTGCTCTGAAGTTTACCCTCTGAACTTTTGGTTTCAATTTTTATAAGGCCGCTGTAAAAGATGGCATCTAAAAGGAGGGAAGTAGCATTCCCATGATCAGGATGTCTGTCATACGGAGCAGGGAGAATACAAATATGAGGCTGAAACCGCCGTACAACTTCAATAATAGGAAGTTGAAATTCACGAGTATTTTCTAGCTGTGTATCCGGCAAACCTAAATTAACACGATCTGCAAGGCCAACAATACCTGCAGCCTGTTTTGCTTCTTCGAGACGAATCTTAGCAGTTCCGCGAGACCCCATTTCTCCGCGCGTAAGATCGGCAACAACTACGCTCTTGCCTTGCTGAACGAGTGATGCGAGGGTTCCGGAACAACCCAGTTCCGTATCGTCCGGGTGCGCACCAAATGCTAGTATATCTGTTTTCATGTAATAAAAAATTTATTTCGAAAAAAACTTCAAGTATTGTAACGTTTTTTAAGAAAACCCGTATTTAAAAATTCAGGCATGTAAATTGGTATTAATTCGCTTAATGCGTTTATGAAAGTAATTCGATCATCATACAAACCCAACAGATAATTAATGGAAAAACTTTTCATAAGTTTAACTGAGGGTTCAAAAATAGCACTGTCAGCACTTTGGGCCAATAAACTCCGGGCATTACTCACCACAACATGTATTGTTATAGGCATAGTATCTGTTACTGCAATGAATACTATTACTGATGGTGTGGACAGATCCTTTGAAGATAGTATGGACATGCTCGGGCGAAACGTCGTGTTTGTAGAAAAATGGCCATGGGGTTTTGGTGGAGAGTATAAGTGGTGGGAATATCGGAATCGTGAGGAAATGAAACTCGAGTACGTTGAAAGGCTTAGGGAACTTGTTCCAAGTGCTTCAGCAGTATCTGCGTCAGCCAGCAGAAATACCGGTATCCGGTTTCAGGATAGATCTGCTGATAATGTACAATTTAGCGGCGTAACAGCGTCTTATTTTGAAACTTCAGGCCTGAATATTGCAGAAGGCCGAGCCTTTACTCGTGAAGAGGAACAGCGGGCAGCTAAGGTTGTTGTTTTAGGAGCCAGTGTGGCTGATGCTCTTTTTCCAAACTCTGATCCGATAAATAAGCAGGTTCGTATCAGGGGGCAGCGATTCAATGTCATTGGACTGCTTGAAGAACAGGGTAATTTTCTGGGTTTGGAAGATGGAGACAATCGAATGATTGTACCTATTTATGCATATGGAACAGTTTATGATCTTCGATGGGGTATTCAGCTATCCGTTCAGTTTCCTGATGAGGCAACTCTACAAGAAGGCGAGTACGAGGTTATTGGCGCTATGCGCCTTATTCGGGGGCTAGACCCCTTGGAAGACGATGATTTTGCCATCAACCAGGCAGCTTTGTTTGAGCAAGAGTTTCAGGGCATGAAGTTCGCTATTTATGCAATTGGAATATTTTTGACCGGACTGGCACTGTTTGTTGGCGGTATCGGTGTGATGAATATTATGTTTGTGTCCGTTAAAGAACGGACAAAAGAGATTGGAATTAGAAAAGCAGTCGGGGCAAAGTCATGGGAAATTCAGCTTCAGTTTTTGATAGAGTCGATTGTAATATGTCTGTTTGGTGGTGTAATTGGGGTTATTCTGTCATTGGGAATAACTGAGTTGATTAATCAAATATTTATCGCATATATGGACTGGACGACTGTTCTGAATGCGATTCTGATATGTACAATTGTGGGCCTCTTATTTGGATATCTTCCAAGCAACAGGGCCGCAAAATCAGATCCTATTGAATCTCTTGGGTACGAATAGACATGAATATCATTGAAGTTTTTCGGCAATCTATCGACAGTATCAAATCCAATAAATTACGGTCATCGTTGACCTTGCTGGCCATATCTGTTGGGGTGTTTGCTATTATAGGAGCAAACACGGCAGTTCTTGTTCTGGACACTTATTTCAAAGATACGTTAAGCCTGATGGGCGGAGATGTTATTACGATATCTAAAACGCCTGCAATTTCCATGGGGCCCAGTGACTGGGAAAAATACAGAAATCGTGAAGATATTTCGATTGAGCAGATGGAACGGCTCCAGGAATATGTTGACAGGTCTGCCGAGATCGGCCCAAACGAAACTTTTAGAACCACGCGGGTATCTTATAACGACATTGAAACTGAGCCTAATATCGGTATCAGGGGTGGTAATGAATTTTATCTTGAAAATAACGCCTATAATTTAAAAGATGGACGTAATATCTTGCCGCAGGATGTTGATTATGCGCGTCCTGTAGCTATCATTGGAGCAGACATAGAATCGGCTCTTTTTGAGCAAGTGGATGCTTTAGGTAAAACCATACGTATTGAAGGCCGCCCATATACGGTTATAGGCACAGTAGAGCCTAAAGGAAATGTTTTTGGGAATACGCTTGACCGGTTTGTTGTGATTCCTTACACCAATCTTGCCGGTATATATGGAAAGAATCGAAGTATTGGTATCCAAATGAGGGCTGGATCAGTTGAAAACATTCAAAAAGCCATAGACGAAATTACCGGTTTTCTGAGGGTTATCCGCAAAGTTGAGCCTATTGAGGAAAATGATTTTGAAATAACGACCAATGAATCCCTCAGCAATTCATTCAATACGTTCACAGGAATACTTTATACAATAGGATTCGTTGTGGGTGGTGTAGTTTTGCTGGGTGCAGGTATAGGCGTTATGAACATCATGCTTGTATCAGTGAACGAGCGAACAAAAGAGATTGGAGTCAGAAAAGCAGTTGGTGCAACCAAAAAAGCTATAGTCTCTCAATTTTTGATGGAGGCAATCGCACTCTGTCAAATTGGAGGGGCTATTGGAATACTATTGGGGGCAGGTCTGGGAAATATCGCTGCTCTCTGGCTCGAATCAAGCGTTGTGATACCCTGGACATCAGCGATCGGCGGACTTATCGGTATGACCATTATCGGGGTGTTGTTTGGCGTGTATCCGGCATTTAAAGCATCGAATCTTGATCCAATTGAAAGCTTACGCTACGAATAGGAAGAAATCTGTTGAACGATATATTTATAATCTTCTTTTTCATTACATATCAGTCTCTTATCTTACTTTAGTTAATTGAAATTAAAGCAGAACGCTATGGAAGAAGATATTATCAATAGTTTAAACGAAGATCTGGAAGACGTTATTGACGAAGGCAGGCAGCTGATTGAAAGTGCCGAACTTCAGGACAAGTTTAATGAAGTCAAGACTGAAACTGAGCTTTTCATTCGCAAGCATCCGATACAGAGTGTACTGGCAGGTGCTCTCGCCGGATATGTTATCGGAAAGATCTTTAAATCCTGATTGTTATGGAATCTGATTCCGATGAGACTCCGGAAAGCAAAAAATCGTCTGAACGTTTTATACCCGGTGCAGATGTAAGGAAATATGTAGAAAATCGAATTGAACTTTTTTCGATAACTATAGCTGAACAAATTGCAACAGCCATATCAGCTTCTATTCAAAAGTTTGTTGGTTTGCTTTTTCTTTCATTCGGGGCAGCATTTCTATGGATTGCACTGGGTTTTTTCCTGGGTGAACTATTAGAAAGTCAGGCCTTGGGCTTCTTTCTCGCCTCACTGCCTCTGCTGTTTGTCGGATTTGTTTTATATTACAGGAGCTCAAAAAATCTCGAGAATAAAATCCAAACTGACATTATCAAAAGACTTGCTATCAATTTTGAAAGGTCCACTCCATCGCTGGCAAGTCCTGATAAAGAGAATAAAAAATTGACAGGGGAGGAGACGTCTTGAGTAAGAATAAGCACTCAGTAAAAGAAATTCAGCTGCGTAAGCAAAAGCTACAGCAGGAAATTGATCTTATTGAACAGAAGTATTCCAATAAAGCGACAAAGGTCAGTCAAGGTATTCAAAATACACTAAAACCCATTCAGACGATTCGTAATAACCCTTTAAGATCATTGGGTATTTCGATAGCAATAGGAGTGGTGCTTGGGTTATCCGGTCGCAGTAAACGAACATCTTCAAAATCACAATCAGACGATGGGGAACGTTCAGGAAACGGTGATTCAGGATTCTCATCGCTTCTCATGAACGAGCTGAAACGCATGGCAGCAAAAAGAGCCATGATGTATATATCAGATATTGTAGACCGAAAAGTGATGCCGGAAATCAGGGCAACTCACACAGCAGACACCAGTGATAGTAAGAATCAGGACAACAATTAAGTGAAATAGTTGACCTGTATAGAGTTCTATCCATTACCTATAATATTTTTAGCTTAACTCACCTCTTTACATCTTTAAAAAGATATCGAATATTTATCTGAACGACTCCCATTCATCTGCTGAGATAGTCTTAAATGTACTGTTTTGTAAAAAATAGTTTTTATTCCTGAAATGGGAATAATTTTTCTGTAACTCTGCTTACACTTCTTGCGTAGTAACATCCAAAACCCGACTTAAATAAAATTATGATTCGTACATACATTATTACATCACTGCTCCTGTTGCTACCACTAATAGGACAGGCACAAACATCTATTACACTTCAGGAAGCGATTGACATCGCATTAGAAAATAACTACCAGCTTAAGCAGGCTGAAAATAACAAACAGCTTGCAGAAGCACGTGTCTTTAGCGCAAAGGCAGATTTCTTACCTAACTTAAATGCCAGTTTTAGTGGTAATTTAAACGTTGGACGACAGTTCATTCAGGAAGATCTCTCGTTTGCTGACAGAACGACGAAAGGATTTGGTGGTAGCCTTAATACAGGTGTAACCGTATTTAACGGATTCGCCAACATTGCCAATTTGCGACAGGCACGTGCCGAAAATCAATCAACTACAGAAGAAAATCAAAGGCTAAAAGAGACAGTCATCTTCAATACGGCAAGCCGGTACCTTCAGGTTGTATTGAATGAAGAGCTGCTGAAAATTGCGCAGTCTACTTTGGAAGCCTCCAGGAGTCAGCTCGACCAAATTCAGGCACAGGTTGATGTTGGATCACTGCCTACGGTTGACCTTTTTAACCAGGAGGCCACTGTTGCCAGAGATGAACTCACGGTTATCCAGCGTGAAAATACACTTGAAGTAAGTGAAGCTCAGCTAATCCGAATCATGCAGGATGATTCCATTACAGATATTGAGACTGAAGTACCTACCGTTGATGAACTGGCAATCGCACCGGTAGACTTTAATCTGAACGAGATGATTGATGCAGCGCTGAATAATCGCAGCGACTTCAAAGCACAACAGCTCACGATTCAAAGCAACGAGCAGGCTCAAACTATTGCACGTGCCAATCTTCTCCCTTCAATTACTGCCAACGCTGGCATTAGCTCCCGCTGGAGTGATCAGTTTCGTCTACCAGACCCTGATAATCCTTCAGAAACGGAAGTTGCCTCGTTTAACGACCAGTTTTTTGATTCACAAATTAGCCGAAACATCGGATTTTCACTATCGATTCCGATTTTTAACAGATGGAATAACAGAACAAATTTAGCCGCCTCTAAAATTCAGCTCAAAAACAGCCAGCTTGAACTTGATAATGTGCGTTTTCAAATAAGTGAAGAAGTACGTCAGGCCTATAATGACTATACATCCATTGTTAAAGAACTTGAATCATCTCAGAAATCACTGATAGCTGCGGAAAGAGCTTATGAAACTGAGCAGCAGCGATATGAAATTGGAGCCACTACATTGATTGAACTAAACCTGTCAAATGCAAACTATGTTCAGGCACAATCAGAAAGAGTACAGGCAATTTATAACTTCATTTTCCAGGAGCGTCTGCTTGACTACTACATCGGACAACTAGACGAAAACATCGAATTTAATTAAAATCTAAGCATCAACGGGATGGCCAAGGATAAATCAGCGACAAAAAGACTACTTAAGATAGCGGGAATATTAATCGTACTGTTGGTAGTTGCGGGTGTAGTTGCCAACAGTATGGGATGGATGGATACCGGTGAAAAAGAAATCACCGTTGAGACCGCTGAAGCTGAACTTCGTACCATTACTCAGATAGTATCTGCATCAGGCAGAATACAACCCGAAACGGAAGTTATTATCCGACCGGATGTATCTGGCGAAATCATCGAACTCAACGTACGTGAGGGTGATTTCATACGAGAAGGCGACCTGTTATTACGCATTAAACCTGATATTTACCAGGCCCGAATTGACGAGCTGCGTGCAACTCTTCTTTCTCAGCAATCAAGAATGGAAGAGGCGCGTTCCAACATGCTTCAGGCGCGGTCAGAATTTCAAAAAAGTAAACAGCTATTCGAGCAGAATCTTGTCTCTGAAACGGAGTATAACCAAGCCAAAACAACCTATGAAGCACGCCAATCAAATTTAAAAGCGGCCGAATATCAGATACAGAGCGCACAAGCTCAGTTGAGAAGGGCTGAAGAGGAGCTTCAGCAAACAGTTATACGAGCACCCCGTGATGGAACTATAAGCCGACTTTCAGTAGAAGAAGGTGAACGTGTACTTGGTAATGCTCAAACGGCTGGTACAGAAATGATGCGGATAGCACGCCTTAACCAGATGGAAGTTGAAGTAGACGTCAATGAAAATGACATCGTAAATGTAAGTCTTGATGATGAAGTAGACATAGAAGTAGACGCCTATCCCAATCGCATATTTGAAGGTAAAGTTACAGAAATCGCTAATTCCGCAGATATATCAGGAACCGGTTCAGCTGAACAGATTACCAATTATAAAGTAAAAATACGCATTTCTACTCCTCATAATCTTGATTCAGGTCCGGAGGATTATATTGTTCAGGTTAATGAGCCTGAAACACCAACAAGAACTGAATCACCAAACTTTAAACCCGGTATGTCAGGTACTGTAGATATTCGTACAAACACGGTTGTGGATGTTGTATCTGTACCCATTCAGGCAGTAACGGTAAGAAATTTTGCCGAAGACGAAGATATCGAATCGGATACTGAAACAGCCGATTCAGATTCTACATCTCAATCTGACGAAACTACCGAAGCCCTGCGTACGAACAGAAGTTCGCAAGAAGAAGATTTCCGGAAGGTTGTATTCTTAAATGACAACGGTGTGGCTAAACGAGTTGAAGTTGAAACCGGCATTAGCGACAACACACATATTCAAATACTGAGCGGAGTGAGAGAAGGTGATGAAATTGTGACCGGAAATTACAGAATCCTTTCCCGGGAGCTTCAGAAAGGCGACAAAATTAAAGTGAATAACAATTCTGAGTCTGAAGAGGCCTGAAAGAACACACTAACTATAAATCCTTCTTTAACAATTTATTTCAGAACTAATCCATAAAAATATGAGCGAGCCAGTAATCAAAATTCGTGATTTAAAAAAAACCTATCTCATGGGTACTATGAAAGTTAATGCCTTAAATGGCGTTTCTTTTGATATTCATCCAAATGAATACATTGCGATTATGGGCCCGTCCGGTTCCGGTAAATCGACACTCATGAATATGATTGGTTGTCTTGATACACCATCAGAAGGCACATATATACTCAACGGAAATGACGTAAGCAAGCTGGACGATGGAGAGTTAGCCCAGGCAAGAAATCGTGAAATTGGATTTGTTTTTCAAACGTTTAACCTGCTTCCTCGAACTGATTGTCTAAGTAATGTAGAACTGCCCTTGATTTATGCCGGAGTGAAAACACAGGAACGAAAAGAACGTGCTTCTGAAACACTCCGCAAAGTCGGGCTTGGTGATCGAATGGATCATAAACCCAATGAACTCTCCGGCGGTCAGCGTCAGCGCGTGGCAATTGCGAGGGCACTTGTCAATAATCCATCAATTCTTTTAGCAGATGAGCCCACGGGTAATCTTGATACCAAAACCGGTGAAGAAATAATGCATCTGTTTGAGGGCCTCTACAGAAATGGTAATACAATAATCGTTGTGACTCACGAACAGGAAATTGCCGACCACGCCCGCCGAATCATTCGGCTTCGCGATGGTGTTATTGAAAGTGATCGCCTTGTTGAAAAACCTGTATTGGCAAACGCTGATATGGATGCGAATGCTGTACCTGCATAATTATGAGAAGCACTGTTGAGGCTGTTCCAAAATGGTGTTCAAGCTGGTCATTCATCAACAGCTCTGTCATGCCGGACTCCGATCAGGCATCTCCTATCCTTATCAACGAATCGAGATTCTGTATCCCCCGCAAGGGATCCCGTCGGGAAAGTACGGGATGACGCCCTTTTTTAGAAAGACTCAAATAATTTATACCGCCGTCAGGAACCCGCCGGTCGATGATGAGTGTTGCGTTGGCATGAGCGATAGAAATAAAATCCACGACTGTATTATCATTGGTTCCGGAATGGGGGGCATGACCGCTGCGTCATACCTCTCCAATGCTGGTTATTCAACCCTGGTACTTGAGGCAGCGCATTCATTAGGAGGGTGTAGCTCCTCCTATAAAAGAAAGGGATTTGTATTCGAATCTGGCGCTACTACCCTCATTGGATTTGACGAGCATCAGCCACTGCGCATTCTTGAAGAAGATTTAGGAATATCTATTCCTAAAGTTCCGATAGAACCCTCTATGCAGGTTCATATGAATGGCAAAACGATTACGCGATACAATGACCGCAATAAGTGGATTGCTGAATCGATCAGACATTTTGGCGAAGGAGAAGCCCAGCGTTCATTCTGGAAACTTGCTTTTAAAGTTGCTGATATTGTCTGGAAAGTTTCAGGAAAGAATCATTTTTTTCCACCTCAAAAAGCAATCGATTGGATACGTTTGTTAAAAAATGATCCAAGGGACGTTTGGGTATTGCCGTATGCTTTTCAATCTGTTATGGATGTTGCTTCTAAAAAGGGCATATCCAACCCTGAGTTTTTTAATTTTTTAGATGAGCAGCTCATGATATCAGCTCAGGCGACATCAAATGAAACTCCATTTTTATTTGGAGCGCCTGCCTGTACTTACACAAATGCTACAAACTACTCTGTGCCTGGTGGTTTGGTTGAGATGGTTCTGACTCTTAAAGAATTTATTGAAAAGAAAGGCGGCATTGTAAAAAATAAAGAGAAGGTAGTGAGTCTCGAACGGACTGGTAAGCATTATAAAGTTATCTCAGAAAAAGCAGGAAAGAAGCATGAATATTTTACAAGACTCATTGTAAGTAATCTGCCGGTTTGGAATATGAAAGATATCACACATGGCTCATTAGGCTCTTACTTCAAAAAGGAGTCTATGAAATATCAGGAGGCATGGGGGGCGTTTACGATGGGGATTGCCGTGAAAAATCAGTTTGGTCCAGAGATGCCTCTGCATCATCAAATTCATTTGCGGGAAGAAGATAAGAGAGAAGGCCTGAATTCCGATTCAATCTTCGTATCTTTGTCTCACCCGGATGATACAATACGGTCGCGTGATGGCTATCGAACGATAAACGTATCAACCCATACAAATCCTGACTGGTGGTTTAATTTAAACGGCAGTTATGAACTGCATAAGCAGCAGGTGCAGGATCAGATACTGAGCATCATGGTAAATCAACTTGAAGGATTTAACCTGAAAGATATTGAGACTGTATTTTCATCGACACCGGTTACATGGAGTAATTGGGTCTACCGAAAAAAAGGACGTGTTGGGGGAATTCCGCAACAAATGGAACGGTCTTTATTGGATTGGACACCAGCTGAAACCCCGTTTGACGGACTCTACCTCGTGGGTGATACGGTGTTTCCGGGCCAGGGAATTCC
>CAZVEP010000086.1:13097-15173 GCA_964625635.1 uncultured Rhodohalobacter sp. | reverse complement strand
TCGCGGTTGTCCTATAGTTGTCCTTAAGTAGCTTAAATCTGAATGAATCTTTTATACGGTTATACCCTGTGACGCTTATTATTTCACGGATTATCGTTACAGGTATTTCCAGAGAACAGACTTTTTTCTCTCCACACACCTCAAAAACTAATCCCACCCGATACTCCGTCTGACCAAAGTTTATACCCTCTAACCGTCAGGTAGCCATAAATTGCATGAAAAGTCCAAATTTTTGCGTTGATAGTCCAAGACTGTGACAAGAGTAAATAGTAAAATAGGCATGGAAACGGGAGTGACTAGGTTGGCAGAGGCCTTATCTCTTCAACGCTTAATAACCGATTCATTAATAGTCTGGCTTGATAAGCAGATATCTAAACACGTAAATCAAAACAACCACAATGAAAATGACCAAACTATATCTTACACTGCTCTTAGTATCTGCAGCTCTATTTATGTACTCGTGCGAATCAGTGACCAACAGCGTGCCACAGGACGAGGAGATCTTTACGCTGGGCATGACCATGGAAAGCAGCGCCCAAACGAAAGTAGACGTCTGCCACTATGATGCTGAAACTGATGCGTATCAACTCATCAACATTGCCGACCCTGCAGTCGATGCCCATATCAAGCACGGTGATGCTCAACCTGGTGATGCTGTGCCTACAATGGAAGGGTTTGAGTTCGATGACACGTGTACACCAAAATCAGTTGTTGTAGTTGTAGAGATGACGGCTTGTTTTGCTGAAGCACTTACCGGAATATTGCCATTTATACCACTTGATGATATTATCATTGAGGACATTACTGATTGGTCCCTTGTCAATGATACTGAGAGTTCTTTAGCGATTAGTGCTCCTTATGAAGGTAAGAGAATAACTTTGAGAGCGATGTCGAGTATTTCTCAGCCTTGTACAGTAGAATACGGGACTGATAACGGCTTCACAGCGGTAGATGGTACAACTAGTAACACTGATGATGACCGCTCTTATTTGGAATATCTACTATCTTTGTAGAGATTATTTAAAATCTAAAACCCAGATTTTATTTACCCCAACCTCTAATGGATTGGGGTTTTTTATTGGGAATGACAATTCAAGTTTACTGAAAGCCTGCGGGATTTGACGTCGATAATTTTCGACCAAAAAAATATTACGACTACGAATCCACAATGTTGAGAGAGTATGGGGGTATCCAGGTTTATTTTGATCTGACAGTAATATCCGGGATGAACTGGCTACTCCGGCAACCGGTAATAATGGAAAACTAAGGCTGAAGCGGCCTCACCTGGATATCCGTATAGTGAAAATTCTGCGGACACTTCAGCATGTGAACAACCGATACGGCGAGATCCTCAGGGTGTAATTTATTTTTCTTTGATTCAGAAAACCCGGTATCCACCGAACCGGGTGAGAGGCAGCTTACTTTCACACCAAAATCACGGAGTTCCTGATGGAGCGACTCTGTGATGCCCACCACCGCGAATTTTGTACCACAATAGGCGCTCATTTGGGCAATTCCGTTCGTCCCGGCTCCTGATCCAATATTAATAATGTGCCCTTCACCGCATTTTTTCATTATTGGAATAACACGCTTAGTAGTATAAAAAAGCCCATGGACGTTCAGGTCGAATAACTCGCGCCATTTGTCGCTTGGCATCTCATCCATGGGCGCCCGATAGCCCATACCGGCATTATTAATGAGAATGGGGATCGAGCCGCCAAGTGTATCTTTGGTAGATTGAAAAGCTGATTCTACTGACTTTTCTATCGTTAAATCTGCTTTTATATGATGAAAGCGCTCGTGAGTAAATTCATCCGGAGGTGTCCGGCTCCAGCCGGCAACCGTCATGCCTTCCTCAACAAGAGCTTTTGAAATTGCAAATCCAATTCCTCTGCTGGCTCCGGTAACGATAGCTGTTTTGTTTTGGATGTTCATGATGTGAAATTTTTTAGGATTACTCGTCACCCCAGCCTTGAGCCGGGATCTCCAATCTGGGTTATGAAAAGATACTTTCTAATGGAAAAATCTACAGTCCAAACGAAAATGGGAGATCGCGGGTCAAAGCCCGCGATGACT
>CAZVEP010000086.1:0-12997 GCA_964625635.1 uncultured Rhodohalobacter sp. | reverse complement strand
CGCGGGTCTGAGCCCGCGATGACTCCCATAATTAAAGAAAATGTTTATTCTCGGACTCTAATTCCCATCATCCATATCAAAACGATCAGGACGTTTCCATCGAACCGGATCTTCCGGCGTTGGGACAATCGGATCCTCATAATTTTGAAGCAGACGCAGGGCTTCTTCAACGGCACGTTCCAGCTGCGGGTCATGCCCTTCAATCACTTCCTTAGGCGTCTGCATGACGTGGATATCCGGCTCCACACCTTCGCCTTCCACATCCCATTCGCCATCCAGATTGTAGAAACCGCCTCGGGGAGCGACGAAGAAACCGCCATCAATAAATGGGGGTGTATCCCAGGTGCCAACAAGGCCGCCCCATGTAGTGGTGCCAACAAGCGGACCTATCTCCATTTTTCGAAAGAGAAACGGAAGCAGGTCGCCACCTGATCCTGCGCGTTCGTTCATGACCATTACTTTGGGACCCCAGATTCCTGCACCGGGTGTCGTGAATGGCTTACGGTCACCAGCCTTACTGTTGAAGAATCCGTGAAGCTCACGATCCATGATGTCTACCATATAATCCGCAGCGGACCCACCGCCATTATTCCGCTCATCAATCACAGCACCCAGTTTGTTCTGCTGAGCAAAATAGTAGCGGTTGAAATAGGAATATCCACCCTGTCCGGTGTTTGGTACCCATACATAAGCGAGTTGTCCGTCAGACATCTCATCCACCAGCTGACGGTTTCCCTCCACCCAATCACGGGTTCTCAGGCCGCCTTCATTGCTGACGGGAACTACGGTTACAAGCCGCGCTCCTTCCTCGTCAGGGGAATCATTTAACAGCAGTTGCACCTGGCGGTTTGCGGTTCCTTCAAAATTGCTGTAAAAATTTTCGTTGGGATTGATAGCATTTCCATTCACGGCCAGAATATAGTCGCCTTCATTCACGTCGATACCGGGACCGGATAGCGGAGCTCTGAGATCAGGATTCCAGCTTTCAGCCGTATATATTTTATCAATGCGATAGGCGCCATTCCGGAGCGAAATATCGGCACCCAGCAACCCGGGCTGAACTTCCTCAAGGTCCGGGAAATCTCCGCCGCCCACGTAAGAGTGTCCCACAACGGCCTCGCCGCTCATGATATCAAGCACATAGTTAAGGTCTGAGCGATGTTTGGCGTGGCCAACCCAGGGTGCATACCATTCATAAATTTCTTCCCATGGAGCTCCATGCATGTTATCCACGTATAGGAAATCACGCATGAATCGCCATCCGTCACGGAAAATCTGGGTGAATTCTTCCATGGGGTCCACTTTTACCTGAACTCCTGAAATATTGAGTGCACCATCACCGACGGATTTTTCGCCTGTTGATGTTTCCACAATTCCCCACGTGCCACCGCTTCTGTAAAGCAGACTTTGTCTGTCGTGAGAAACAACAGCTTCGCTGATGCTACCCATAAACAGACTGCTTTCCTGTGCTTCTAAATCGTACTTATGCAGCCGGGTGCCTTCGTTTGGAACTGACTCTGTAAAGAAGATACTGCCACCCGGGCCGGGAATCAGACCTGTATAATTGCGTTCGGGAACATCCACTGCGAGTGTTCGTTCTGCAATTCCTTCAGTATCAATAATTACGTTAATCTCGTTTTCTGATTCGGAATCATCGCTTTCCGATTCCTCATCTGAAGATTCCGCTTCTTCATCATCACTCTCGGGAAGAAGCGGTGAAGGTTCTCCATCAGCCAAAACAATCATGTAAAGGGCGCGAGTAACCGGCATATTATACGAGCTCATATCAAGCCAGCCCGTATTGAGGCCGTAATCAGTACTTGCCAAAAACCAGATATATTTCCCGTCTTCGCTCCAGGCCGGGGTAATAGTGTCTGACATGCCGTCTGTTATCTGGTGCGTGTCACCGGTTTCTACATTGTGAACATGCAGGGCCTTGAACTGATTATCGAGCAGTTTCACATATGCAATCCACCGGCTGTCGGGCGACCAAACCGGATTCATGGTTCTGTTAGGATGAGCATAGCCATCAGTGTCGACTAGTTCAGCGTCTCCGGATTCTACATTTACGTACCAGAGATTGTAGTCTGTATCTGTGTAGGCAATGTGCTCTCCATCGGGAGACCAGTCAGGCCGGAAGTAAAAAGTTGGATTTGGAAGCTCAATCATTCGCGGCGGTTCATACCCGTATTGATCAGATATCATCAGCGTATATTCACCGGTTTCATCAGAAAACCAGGCAATTTTATCACCCTGTGGTGACCAAACAGGATATCGCTCCGCTGATGACGAGGAGTTGGTAAGATTTCTCCAGGTTCCATCTTCTTTGGGGACCGTAATAATTTCACCCCGGTACTGAAAAACAGCGCGTTTACCGGTTGGGGAGATGTCGGCATTGTCCATATTATATGCCGATGGATCTTCCCAGCGGGTCCGGCCGTAGCTCATATCACCAGCAACGTGGATTTCAAGCTGCTTTGTAGTTTCCGTTTCAGGATCAAGCAGGTGCAGATAGCCTCCCTGCTCGTAGACGACCATTCCAAATCCGGCATCTATATTTTTGGCATCAAACTGTGAGTGAAATGTCCATTGCTTTTCCTCATTTGTTTCCGGATTAAAGGACCAGATGTTATTCGCAAAATCTCTTTCTGAGAGGTAGAATACCTCATCCCCAAGCCAGGCGGGATCGGTATGTCGTTCATTATCGGTTCGTGGCGTTTGAATAAGTTCATATGAATCAAGATCAACGATCCAGATTGGCTGTGCCTGACCGCCACGGTAATTTCTCCATTCCGGATCCCAGAACGTGATCGGATTATAGGCAATGTGTTCTCCATCGTCTGAGATGTCGCCGTTGGCAGCCCGGGGAATTGGCAGAACAGTGGGTGTGCCTCCCTCAGGACTCACTTTCCAGATTCTGTTGGTTTGAGTAGGATGACCATCACGCGATGAGCGAAAAAGAACGTCACCCTCAGGGGACCATCCTGTGACCATATCTGTACCCGGGTGCCAGGTAAGGCGTTCCGGGGAACCGCCCTCAGCCGATACTACATACACATCTGAGTTTCCATCATATTGACCGGTAAAGGCAACCATGTTTCCGTCAGGTGAAAAATGAGGTGCCATCTCCCCGCCGATGTTGCTGGTAAGCCGGGTAGCATCGCCACCGGTTCGATCCACTTTCCAGAGATCGTAAGCATGTACAAACACGATGCTTTTATCAGAAATTGTAGGTTCCCGCAAAAGTCGGGTGCCTTGGGAAAACAGTGCGGGTGCGGTGATTAAAACAATGAGAAGAGCTATTAAGAGATTGCTGCGATAGGACATAGAGAAAAAATTTGAGTAGTGTTCATATTCAATATATAGAAATGAGATCAAAGAACCATTTGTCGTTCCTAAACAGTATTGATCGATGCTGGTGTATGTTGCTGTGAGTCATTACAATAATAGAGTGGCGATTCCCTTTCGAAAAGCTGTATCTTTGGCACTTAATTGAACTTAAATTCCGATCTCAAAATTCTGCCATGCAGATTGAAGCATACCTAAAAAAGCAGCTTAAGCACGCACTTGATAAATTTGACATAGATCCGGCCCAGATGCCTGATATTCAGCTCGAAACTCCACGGGATCCGGATCATGGAGATATCTCGACAAATATTGCGATGCAGCTTGCAAAACCGCTCCGAAATAATCCGCGCAAAATTGCCGGCGAACTCGTTGAAAAACTTGAGCTCGATCCAAAATTGATTGAGTCCACTGGTGTGGCGGGACCGGGGTTTATCAATTTTCGTTACGCGGATCAGTATTTAACAGATGCTTTGAAAGAGTTGATTGCTGCCGGCGGAGTATTTGGTGAGACAGAAGAAAAGAAAGGTCAAAAGGCACTTGTTGAGTTCGTAAGCGCTAATCCTACGGGCCCGCTTACCGTTGGGCATGGCCGGAATGCAGTATTGGGTGATACCGTTGCCCGGCTGCTGGAGTGGACAGGTGCTGAAGTTGACAGAGAGTACTATTTCAACAATGCGGGACGTCAGATGCGGAAGCTGGGCCTTAGTGTCAGAGCCCGGTATCTTCAGGCAATTGGAAAGAGCGAAGAGTTGCCGGAGGATGGGTATAAGGGCGAATACATTAAAGAAATTGCTCAGGATCTGGTAGCCAAGCATGGTGAATCTTTGGCAGATGATGCAGATGAAACCATCTTTAAAGAAGCAGCGGAATCGGCGATTTTTGATCAGATTCAGACAACGCTCAAGCGGATGAACATTGAGATGGATTCGTTCTTCAATGAAAAATCGCTTTACGACAGCGGTGCTATCGAGGAAACCGTTGAAAAGTTTCGCGAAAAAGGGATGATTTACAATGAGGATGGAGCAGTTTGGTTCAAAACCACAGAATTTGGTAAGGATAAAGATACAGTTTTAATCAAAAGTACTGGCGAGCCAACATATCGTTTGCCAGATATCGCCTACCATGCAAATAAACTCGATCGTGGTTACGATCTGTGTATTGATGTGTTTGGCGCAGATCATATCGACACATATCCCGACGTGATGAACGGAATAAAAGTTCTGGGATATGATCCCTCAAAAGTAGATGTGCTTGTTTACCAGTTCGTAACGCTTGTTCAGGACGACAAGCCCTACAAAATGAGTACCCGTAAAGCGAATTTCGTGACGCTGGATGAACTGATGGATGATGTGGGGGAAGATGTGACCCGGTTTTTCTTTTTGATGCGGTCACCCAATACACACCTTGAGTTTGACGTAGCGAAAGCCAAGGAGACCGGTGAAAAAAACCCCGTTTTCTATCTGCAATATGCGCATGCGAGGATTCAGTCGATCCTCAGGAAAAAAGCGGAACTTAGTGAAGAAGCTGACGAGCATAAACTGGAGCTTCTTACACATCCGTCTGAAATTACGCTCATCAAAAAGCTACTTGGCTTTCCTGATGTGATTGTCCTATCTGCCAGGCATCTTGAGCCACATCGGGTGATTACTTATCTAAATGAACTTGCATCTGATTTCACTTCATTCTATCACGACTGTCGGATTATTGGTGAAGAACAGGAACTTATGGACGCACGGGCTGAACTGGCCAAGGCCACGGCACAGGTACTTGCCAACGGGTTGGGTATTTTGGGGATCACTGCTCCAGATCGGATGTAAATGAATCCGCTAATTATTTACTTGCGTCAAATTGGTAGTCGAGTTTGTACTGGTGTTGCCCATTTTCAATAATGATAGTCATAGTTCCAGTGATGCCTGTCAGCCCGCCAGTACCTGAATCGGGAATGACCTCGAGTATTAAGCGTTTATTGTCTCCGGCCATGATTCCAAAATGCTGAAGAACAAATGCCCCTGTTTTTCCGCCAATTTCTCCATTCACTTGTTCAATTGCTACATATCCGGCAGACCCTTTAACCTCTGTCATCGCGGCCAGCATCTCTCCTTTACTCTTGCCTTTAAGATCACCTTCGAATACTTTTCTGATTGACATCCTGTTCAGTCGAATGCCACCGTTTCCTTCTACAGAAATGTCGAGATGTTCTGTTTTGATGTCAAAAGTGCCTGAAGCTTCCATGTTTTTTAGTTTAATTATGGTTAATAAGCGATTTAACTATTTATACTTAATCAGTACTTCTGTATAATTAATGGTAATATAGTTGGATTACTCATTCAGGCAAGCAGTGTTTTAAACGTGTTATGCCTGAATATGAGATTAATTTAATGGTGTGCGTTCTGTTCTTTTCTTAGTTATTTTATTCGGCCCTCTGCTATTGGGCTAAAAAATTGCTTTTAAGCTATGACAGAGAGTTAAACGTTTCCCTCGATAAGGCATATATGAGAAGACTTTTATTTGTATTAGCATCTATCATCGCAGTTTTAACCTTTAGCTGCGATACTACTCAGCCGGATTTCGATGACGCAGTCCCCGATCTGAATACATTAACGACGAATGTAACACCCGGGGATGGAGGAGAAGTATTGCCTTCAGAAGGAGAATTTGTAGACGGAACTACAATCGAAATCGAGGCCATACCAAATACCGGCTATCTGTTTGAACGATGGGAAGGTGACTTGGTAGGATCATTGAATCCTACGTTTCTATCGATGACAAATAACCGCAGCGTAACGGCAGTTTTTTCTGAGGCGGAGATTCCACTTACCATCAACGTTGTGGGACAGGGAACAGTTGAACAGACTATTATTTCTCAGGAAGCAGATCAGGCAGCTGTTACAGTTACGGCACCCATTCAAACAGAGCCGGAAGATACGTTAAAAATTCCACCTAAAATCGATGACAGCCTGCAGCTTCAGCAAGATGGCAGGGGCTTAATTGATGAATCCATACCAAATCGGGAAGGGCAGCGAACAGACATACCTGATGAACGTGTCCAGACAAAAGATTTTCCTCAACAGGATATTCAGGCACAGGCACGAAAAGCTATTACAACACTTCGGCTTACTGCTGTTCCTGACGAAGGGTGGCAGTTCAGCCGGTGGGAAGGAGCCCTGACAGGAAGCCAGAATCCCGATACACTTACAGTTGAAAATGAGACGGCTGTTACGGCTGTATTTGAAGAAGAAGCTGTAAATTTATTCTCCCTGGAACTCAATGTTCAGGGCCAGGGATTTATTGAAGCAGTTCCTGATAAGCTGCAGTACAACCAGGGTGAGGAGGTGACTCTTACTGCTGTACCGGAAAGTGGCTGGCAGTTTTCCGAGTGGACCGGAGATCTTAGCAGCAGTCAAAATCCGGAAACGATTATAATGGACGCTAATAAGCAGATCGGCTCTGTCTTTACCCAGGAAGGAACATCTCAGCTTCAGGTCGTTCAGCAGCCAACTCAGACTGTTGCAGGAGAATTTATTTCGCCGGCCCCATCAGTGCAATTTCTAAATGCTAATGATAATCCTGTAGAAGGCATTGAGGTCAGTGCCACGCTGGATTCGCAGGCCTTCTCAGGAAGTTCTGCAACAACTGTATTCACCAACGCAAGTGGTGTGGCAGTGTTTTCTGAGCTTTCAATTGAGACAATCGGCAATAGCTACCGCATAGAATTTAGTGCGAGCGGGACGGATGCATCCTCAATAAGCACAAACCAATTTGCGGTAATAGCCGGACAAGCAGATGCCATTGAAATTGTATCCGGTAATAACCAAGCAACGGGTGTGTCGAGTACTCTTCCAAATCCAATTGTTGTGAGGGTATTGGATATATTTGAAAATCCGGTGGCGGGTACTACCGTTACTTTTCAATTAGATGAAACTCCTGTTAATGCCAATGGCCAATCTGTAGATCCTGAGTCGGCTACTACGGATGCAAATGGTGAGGCGTCTTCATCGATTACATTAGGATCTGCATCGGGAACTTATACGATTACTGCGGCAACTGAAGGTGCGGCGCCTGTTACATTTACTGCAGAGGCCCAGATTGGCCTGCCGTCGATTATCTCAATTTTAAATCAGCCATCGAATACAGTTGCGGGTGAAACTCTCGTTCCGGCACCCTCTGTAGAAATTACCGACGCCGAAGGAAATGGCGTTGAAGGGGTGATCGTAAATACAGTTCTTGAAAACGGAACTTTTGCCGAGGGCAGTATCCTTCAATCGGAAACGGGTAGTGATGGTATTGCCCAATTTACGGGTCTTAGGATAACAGCGGCGGGTACAGGCTATTCGATTCGTTTCGAACCGGATTCTCCGAGCCTCAGTAATGTTACATCTGAACTGTTTGATATTACTTCAGCTGACGCGAATCCGACCAGTACAACGGCTAATGTACCAAATGGATCCGCAGGTGACCTGACAGAAATCACGATTTCGGTCCAGGATGAGTTTGGAAATCCTGTAGTGGGAGTCGCTTCTGATCTGTCAGTGTCTATAACTCAGGGTGTTAACTTAGGTACAACATTTGCGCCTATAACTGATGACGGTACGGGAACCTATCAAACAAGCTACACTCCGTCTGCAACCGGTACTGACGAAATCACAATAGAATTGAATGGGGCTGCTATTGACGGAAGTCCGTTTACCAGTGTTGTCATTGCTACTGATGCTGAAAATATTGAGATAACAAACCAGCCTCAGAATGCTGTTGCCGGAGAAGTAATTGGTGGTTCACCTTCGGTATTGGTGACAGATGATCTTGGAAATCCTATTGGCAATGTTGAAGTCACCGTATCAGTTGACGGAGTATCAGGTATTTCAAGCGGAACAACGATTGTGATAGCTGACAATGCAGGAATTGCGATTTTTGATGATCTGATTATACAGGATGCAGGCACTTATCAGCTGCGATTTGATGCGCTTGGGGTTCCGGAAGATGCAGTCTCAAATACGATTGAAATCACCCCTGCAGCGGCGGATGCGCTTGTAGAGGTTTCAGGAGATGGTCAAACAGCGACTGTAAATACGGCATTGAACAATGCATTCACGGTTCAAATAACGGACGCCTTTGGTAACCCGGTACAGGGAGAGACTGTTGATTTTGCAGTTGTAACAGCACCGGCCGGAGCTGCCGGTACAGCTTTAAGTACAGGTTCTGCCACAACTGACGTCAATGGCAATGCTTTTTCAACACTTACTCTTGGATCTATTGCGGGGAGTTATACCGTTTCTGCAAGTTCCGGTGTGGGATCTGTACAGTTCACAGCTAGGGCTGTTGCAGGCGGGGCGGCCACGATTGAGTTTGATACAATCAGTTCACCACAAACTGCCGGAAATCCATTTGTGATTGCCTTAACGGCTTTTGATAGTAATGGAAATATTGCAGATGGTTACAGCGGCACCGCAAATTTAACTACGAATGCAGGCACCATTACTCCGGGATCTGTAACATTTAATGCCGGAGAGGCATCTTCAAATGTGACTGTAAGCCAGGCTGGAAACAATCTTACACTTTCGGCTGAGGATGGCGTAATCACCGGTACTTCAAATCCATTTAACGTGGAATCTGGAGGAGCCGCCCAGGCAACAATAGTACAGGGTCCAACTCAAACAATTGCGGGTCAGCCAATATCACCGGCACCCTCAGTATTGGTAGTTGATAGTGAAGGTAATCCAGTCAGCGGTGTCAATGTATCAGTCAGTGCGAGCGGTGAAGGACTTGCTCCCGGTAGTGCCTTATCAGGAAGCACAGATTCTAATGGCGTAGCTGAGTTTGGGAATTTGATTATTGAGACTGTGAACACATATACGCTCACCTTTAGTATCGATGCAGCAGGTGTAGCTGCTGTTCAGTCTGGTACGTTCTCAATTTTAGCTGCTGGGGGCGATCCGAGCCTTACAGATGCTTCAGTGCCTAATGGAGTAGCAGGAGATGAGACCGTCATATCAATAACCGTAAGAGATGCTTTCGGGAACCTGGTCACGGGAGCATCAGGATTGTTGTCTGTTAACGTGAGTGGGGCAAATAACGCAAGTGCAGCAATTTCAGAAACAGGTAATGGAATTTACAGCGCTGCTTATACACCGTTAGCATCAGGTACCGATAATATTTCCATTGCATTTAACGGCACGCCTATTTCCGGAAGCCCATACCTTAGTAATGTTACTACAAGCCAAATAGACGGCACTGTATCTTCAGTAATAGCATCGCCTCAATCTGTAGTGGTTGGTAATAGCTCCCAGGTTACTATTCAGCTTAGTGATGCAAATGGCAATGCCATTTCAGGACTGGGTGCCGGTGATTTTAATATATCTGTGACGGGCAATGCTACTGCAGGGACATTAGGCGAATCCACCACAGCTGGAACATATAGATTCAATGTATCTAATACACGGGCGGAACAGGTTACAGTGTCTATTAGCGTTAATGGTGTTTCTCTTGCTGATACACCACTAATTACCTTCACACCTGGTGAGCCAAATCTTCTTGTCATTATTTCTCAGCCTGAAAGCTCAGTGGCGGGAAATCCTATCGCCAACACGCCTGCGGTTCGTGTATCAGATGAATTTGGTAATAATATACCGGGACTGGATATTGATGTGACTGAGCAAGATGGCCAGAACTTCGCGAGTGGCACTGATAGAATTTCAACAAATAGCCAGGGAGTCGCAGAGTTTAACGATCTGGTCATAACAGATGCAGGGCGATATAATCTGGTATTTTCAGAATCTTCAGGTTTGACGGTAACATCGAATGCATTTAATGTGAATGCCGGAAGTCCAGATGCTGCTGAAACGACTGCAACTGTTCCGAATGGTGCAGCCGGTGATGCAACTGCCATCACTATTACTGTACGGGACTCTTTTCAAAATCCGGTTGAAGGAGTTGCCGGACAGCTGGTATTATCTGTCAGCGGTGCAAACACCGGAACAGCATTTACATCTATTACGGATCAGGGGAACGGTGTTTATACAACATCTTATGTGCCAACATCCACCGGGCGCGATGATATTTCTATTCAGCTAGGCGGGGTAGAAATTTCAGGAAGCCCTTACCAAAGTGATGTAATTACAAGCAATGCAGATTCTGTTTCAGTAGTCCAGGATGCGCTGGAAACCTTTGCCGGTGAAAAGATAGCTGGTCCGCCAACTGTCGAAGTGCTTGATGATCTTGGAAATCCGGTCCGCAATGTTGAAGTGATCGTTTCTATTCAGGGGTCAGCTTCCTTTAGTGCAGGTCGTACGTCAGTGAATACGAACAATAGTGGTATCGCTGAATTCAATGATTTGGTTATAGAGACATCCGGTTCTTATACATTGCTCTTCAATGCGATTGGAGTAACAGAAGATGTTTCGACTGGTCCATTTGATGTATTAGCAGCTAATGCGGCATCACTTAGTCGAGTATCAGGAAATAATCAGACTGGAACCGTAACCAGCACACTTGCTGAATCGCTGGTTGTTAGAGTGCTGGACGAATTTGGAAATCCGGTACCAGGTGTACAGGTACAGTTCGCTGTTTCTGATACTCCATCAGGCGCTGTGGGCCAAAGCGTGGGTAGCGGCCAGGTTACGTCAGATTCTGACGGAATTGCTCAAACTACCCTTACACTTGGTGATATTACCGGAACTTACGTGGTAACTGTATCTGCGAGTGGAACCAGCAGCGTATTATTCAGCGCAGTTGCCACAGCATCAGCAGCAAGCACGTTTACTTTTGACCCTATAAGTTCACCACAAACTGCTGGTCAGCCATTCGGTATTCGTATAACTGCGCTCGACAGCCAGGGCAATATTGCAACAGGCTACCAGGGTACGGCTGCTCTTTCGACAGGCAGCGGTTCTATTATTCCGGTTGAAGCAAATTTTGCGAATGGTATTGCCAGCCTGGATGTATCGCTTTCTGCTGCCGGTCAAGGTCAATCAATTGTTGCTACCGATGGATCAATTACAGGCACTTCAGGAACATTTGATGTTCAGAGTGGTGGCGTAAGCACATCAAATTCAACAGTAAGTGTAAGCCCCTCTACACTGCAGGCCGGTCAAACTGCCAGCCTGATCATTGAGGTTCGAGACGGCAGTAACAATTTAATATCTGGTTTGAGCGATGGAGACTTTACAGTAACGGTTTCCGGAAATGCCCAAGCAGGTAATGTGAACGAAGATTCGGCGGGAATCTATTCTGCAAATATAACCAATGAAACTGCCGAGTCGGTAAATGTAACTGTCCAGGCAGATGGTGTAGCGCTCAACGATACACCAACAGTCAATTTTACGGCAGCAAATGCAGCCAATATTTCGATTGTTTCAGGGAATAACCAGACAGGGTCTGTTACACAGCAGCTGGCCGCAGATTTCATTGTGAATATTTCAGACGTGTTTGGAAATAATGTACCGAGCGAAGAGGTCCAGTTTGCTTTTCAGGGTACACCATCAGGCGCTGCCGGACAAAATCTGAGTGCGAATTCAGATATTACCGATAGCAATGGTAATGCGTCCATACGACTGACTCTTGGCGATACTCCCGGAAATTACACGGTTGAAGCTACTTTGACGGGTGTGGGCAGCGTGTTATTTACAGCGACCGCACAGGTTGGAGCACCTTCTCAAATGACGATTGTCACTCAGCCAGGAAATACTCCTGCCGGAGATCCCATAAGTCCATTCCCTGAAGTTCGTATTTCTGACAATGTTGGAAATGCAGTCAGCGGGGCGTCTATCACATTTAGAGAAGAAGGTGGATACACATTAGACGGTGGAACAATTACGAGAACGAGCAATTCTTCAGGCATTGTAGTATTCAATGATCTTATTATTGAATCTGCAGGTCAGTACACTTTAGTATTTGATGCTCTTGCGAGCGGGGTGCCTGACGTAAGTTCTGATTCATTTACCATCAATGCCGGCGCAGGAAGTCCTGCAAATACTACGGCTACCGTATCGAATGGTACAGCAGGGCAACAAACCGACATCAGTATTAACGTTGAGGATGAATTTAATAATCCCGTAGGCGGAGCAGCAGGAGACCTCTCTGTAGTGGTGACTGGAGCAAATAGCGACACGCCAGTTGTTAGCGAAACCACCACAACCGGAATCTACACGGCAAGCTATACTCCAATTAATTCCGGTACAGATAATATTTCTATAGATATAAACAGTCAGGGAATATCCGGAAGTCCATTTTCAAGTAATGTGGCAACAAGTGGTATCAGTAGCAGCGTATCTTCAGTTGCAGCATCTGTTACATCACTTCAGGTTGGAAATAGTTCAACTGTTTCGGTATTGCTGAGAGACGACGTTGGAAATGCAATTAGCGGACTACCTGGAACAGAATTTACAGTTGATGCCAGCGGTAGTGCAACAGTTGGATCAGTTACAGAGACGTCAACAGACGGAACCTACCAGTTCAATGTTGGAAACACGACATCTCAGACGGTCACGGTATCTGTAGTTGTAAGTAGTGTCGCACTTGACGACACACCACAAATCGTGTTTACGGCTGGGAATCCGGCAGATCTGAGGATTATCACCAATCCCGGAAATGCGATTGCAGGCACTGCTATTCCAGGCCCGCCATCTGTGATAATTGAAGACCAATATGAAAATCC
>CAZVEP010000085.1:0-15235 GCA_964625635.1 uncultured Rhodohalobacter sp. | reverse complement strand
CGGGTATCAACAATAGAAAAAATCTTCCAGCCGCTTTCTGTTTGAATGAGGTTCATTGTGTTTACCCCACAATGACTGAATTCTCCATCATAGTAAAAACTATAGCCCATCCACGCTGTTGATAGATCTCCATCTACGTGAGCTATAAAAGATGTCAGCTGTTCGTCTAATGAACCCGGTGATGATTGATTCACACTGTTCATAAAAGCCGGAATGCCGGTTTGACGTAACACTGCATTTCCTTCGTCTGAAACGATCACTGTATGAAGAGTTACATCGGGCGTCATATGCGATTTCATTGCCGAGCTGTCGGATTCACGCATCGCATTGAAAAACTCAATTACGGTTTCTTCAACTGCTGCTTCACTTGAATCGGTTAATGAAGATGGAGACAATGGAGAACTGAAAAAGAGTGAGAATAAGATAACAAAGAGAGAAAACAGACTATTCATAGCTCGTAATATTAAGTAGTTTTGGATTTTCTGAAAGATATATAATTCGGCACCGCCATTTACAGTGGTAGATTATGAAGCTGGATACACAATAAAAAAGCCCTCAATTGAATAAAAAATTGAGGGCTCAGGTTCTGAATTTAATCAAGTGAGTCTGATATTAAAATACATCCTCAACGGGTGTGTACTCCATATCAAAAGCTTCAGCAACGTCTTTGTATACGATTTTGCCTTTAGCGATATTCAGTCCTTTCAAAAGTTCAGGATCTGCCTTTAGCGCCTTTTTCCAGCCATGATTGGCGAGCTGTACTGCATACGGAAGAGTTACATTGGTAAGCCCCATCGTGGAAGTATAAGGCACGGCTCCGGGCATATTTGCCACACAATAGTGAACAATGTCGTCTACTACATACACCGGGTCATCGTGTGTGGTTGGTTTAGATGTTTCAAAACATCCGCCCTGATCAATTGCTACATCAACGACCACGCTACCTGGTTTCATCAGTGATAGCATCTCTTTAGTTACCAAATGTGGAGCTTTTGCACCGGGTTTCAAAACACCCCCTATCACAAGATCTGTATCCGGCAGCATCTCACGAATATTCGCTTCACTTGAAAACATGGTTGATACATTCTTTGGCATTACATCATCCAGATGACGCAGACGCGGAATATTGATATCAAAAATTGTTGTTTTAGCGCCCATACCTGCTGCTATTTTTGCTGCATTCACGCCTACAATTCCGCCACCAAGTACGGCCACATTGGCTGCAGGCACTCCCGGTATTCCGCCCATCAGTATGCCGCGTCCGCCCATGGGTTTCTCAAGGTATTTTGCACCTTCCTGTGCCGACATACGCCCGGCCACCTCACTCATAGGAATAAGTAATGGTAGTGAGCGATCTGATTTTTCTACAGTCTCATAAGCTATAGCAATACATTTTGACTCAATTACCGCTTCGGTAAGCTCTTGACTTGCCGCAAAATGAAGGTATGTAAATAAAATCTGACCCTCTCGCATCCTGGAATACTCGGGCTTGATGGGCTCCTTCACCTTCATGATCATGTCCGCCTCTTCCCACAACTTGTCAATATTTGTGGTTATCTCTGCACCGGCATTAACATATGCATCGTCAGAAAATCCACTGCCCTCCCCGGCTCCTTTTTCAACCAGTACGCGGTGACCATTGCGTTTAAACTGCAGAACACCGCCCGGTAATAGCGAAACCCTGTTTTCGTGGGTCTTAATTTCTTTCGGAACTCCAATAATCATATCGTAAAATCTAAGAGTGTAAATCCAATTAATTAACGGGGCGAAAGGTAGAAATTTTTGCGGTATTTAACAGGTATGATTTGCGAATTGTAACATATCAGGCTTGTCGAATCTGATTTTCGCAAAATCTCTTTTGGCCTCGGAATGCCTGATTGGATAACTATCCAAAAAAGGATACTTCTAAAAGTATTGAGCTTTCATAAGAATTGAAATAGATAGAGATACTTTTTAAAAGATCTTACAGAAAAGTCGTTTTTGAATCAAAGTCTGAAACTCTAAACAGATACCATCGAGTTGGATGAGATAAGATATGCGATATCTGATTAATTGAATCTGAAAAGACCGGCCGGGATGTTTTATCACTAAAAAAAACTCAGACTATGATTCGGAGTTATCAAGGAGTGATTTAGCTTTCTCAACGCCTTTTTCTGTTAATGAGATGTGTCCGTAAAGAACCGGGCCTCCAATCGATTCTTCTTTAATAAAATGAAGATCGATCATATATCGAAAGAGATTGCGAATTTCAACCCGGTCCATGTTAACGGTTTGAGCCAGCTTTTCAACGGGTATATTTACCCCGGCTTCAAATTCGGCTTCACGCCCTGCCGCCAACAGAATTTTTTCGCACCGTCTGTTAAAATCGGATCCTATCAGCATACTTGATTTGGTTTGATGAACGTCAATGTTCAAATCAAACCTTACCCTGCTGTTAAGCCAGGGTTAAGGAAATGTTAAGAGTCTTCAGGTATCTTCAAAAGATCTATCTGTAAAGTTGGAAAATGACAGACAGAGGGCTACTTTTATTGATCTGATTATATCCTGTAGAATTTGGATATTTGCTCTGATGTAATATTCCCGACCATTTAGCATCCATGATTTCCAAAAAGATACTTTCAAAAATCAAAAAACTTGAAATCCAGACAAAAGGACTGGTGAACAATCTTTTTGGCGGAGAGTATCAGTCTGCATTTAAGGGACGGGGTATGGAGTTTTCTGAAGTACGTGCCTATACGTTTGGAGATGATGTAAGGCTGATTGACTGGAACGTCACTGCCAGAAATGACGAGCCCTACATCAAGATATTTGAAGAAGAAAGAGAGCAAACGCTCATGCTTTGCGTAGATATATCTCCCAGTGGTTTTTTTGGCAGCCATAACCAGACAAAAATGGAGCTCTCCATAGAAGTTTGCGCCGTTATCGCCTTTAGTGCTATCAAAAATGGCGATAAGGTGGGTATGGTTCTTTTCAGTGATAAAATAGAAAAGGTTATACCGCCGAAAAAAGGACGAACACACGTCCTCAGACTTATCCGTGAGCTCTATGTAACCCGCCCGGAAGGAAAGAGCACAGATATTGCTGAAGCACTATCGTATTTAAACCGGCTGCTCAATCGCCGCTCTATAATTGTTTTGGCATCCGACTTTCAGGATGAGCGTTTTCACAAGCAGCATAAAATAACCAACCGAAAACACGATCTTGTGAACCTGGTTGTAAACGATCAGTTTGAAGACGAGTTACCGGATGCAGGGCTCGTTATGCTTAAAGATGCTGAGACCGGAAAACAAAGATTGATAGACACATCAAGTAAAAAGGTAAGAATTGCTTATAAAACGCGTCGGCTGGAGCAAGATCACCAGCTGAAAGAGTACTTCAGAAAAAACAAGATGGATTCTGTTAGCCTGAAAACAAATGAATCTTATGTTAAACCGCTGATCAATTTTTTCCAGCGGCGTATACACCGGCGTTAAACACCCAGGCTGGGTAAGCTTAACTTCTTAGGGGGCAGTCTTGGGTTGATTGTCTACGCTCTCATCAATTTCAGCTACTTTTTCTGCAAGCTGAAGGTTTTCCAGCAAGCCCTGATATCGATCAATAATACGCTGAAGTTCCGGCATAAGGGCTTCTTCAAGCGAATCTGATGCAGGAAGATCTGCTTTTACTGAATTAATTGGCTGATCATTCACATACATTCTATAGCATAAATGCGGTCCGGTAGCAAGCCCTGTTTGCCCAACATAGCCAATCACCTGGCCCTGCTCAACCTTCACACCTTTTCTGATACCGGGTGCAAATCCATTCAGGTGAAGGTAGGCCGTACGATAAGATCCGTTATGACGAATCTGAACGATATTTCCATTTCCACCCCTTCTCTGGGCTTCAGTAACAATGCCATCTCCGACTGCTAAAATGGGTGTGCCTGTCGGGGCTGCATAATCTGTTCCATAATGCGGACGATTTCTCCTTAGTATGGGATGAAACCTGCTGCGTGAAAAACTCGAGCTGATCCGCTGGCTATACCTGAAAGGTGCTTTTAATAAATCTTTTTCAAGGCTGTTTCCATTCTCATCAAAATAACCTCGTCGTTCATCGTTGTTAAAAAAGAAGGCACGATGTGTCTGACCTCTATGCTGAAATTCAGCTGCTTTCACATCTCCGATTCCTACAAATTCATCCCCGGCATATCGTTCTTCATAAATCACTTTAAAATGGTCACCATTGCGAAGCGAGAAAAAATCAACTTGCCATGCGAATACAGCAGCAAGTTCAGAGCCCAGAAAATGTGAATGGCCCTGCCCGACTATACTTTCATAGAGTGAACTCTGAATTATCCCGGATGCTTCCTTTGTAACAAAGCGTACAGGTATTTCGCCATTCTCAATTCGAAGTCCGTCTCTCCAATCTACCGTTACATATTGTGTTAATTCAGGATGCCAGATGAAAGAGACTGGTTTATCATCCTTAAAATATATACGGTACTGCTGACCGGGAACCATACGACTCAAATTTGCAACACCTTCGGCTTTCTGCTGCATTTTGTAGATATCCTGAGGTGAGATATCATACCGGCGCATTATAATGTACAAACTTTCGTTTCTCTTTACTTCGTAATCCTGATATTCAAATATTCCTCTTTCATAGCCATAGCGGTCTTTGGCTGGCAGAGGTATAATTTCATTAACAGTTTCCAGAGTTACCGGGTAGGGATTTTTTATCGTTTCTTCGGCAGTGATATATGATGTACCGATCGTTACGCAAGCGATCAAAATCATGGCCACACCGATTCCAACGAGTATTATTGGATTACGAATTTGCATTGACGTTCCTAAAAGCAGTATTTTTTAAAATCACAATTAATCAATAATAGGATTTTCCTGACGGTATTCATAAAATTTAATCAGCCTTAGAATGACTGATTTATAAATATTGGCTCAAACAAAATCCTGCACCAACGGTTAACCATCTGATTCGAATTATTCATCTTAAAAATGATGTATCTGTGCTAACCGTTTAAGTAATAAATTACATACGTATCAATCTAACAAACAGTTACCGATTCCCGTTTAATTCCACGATATTTGTCTGATGTATTTACTTAAACATTTAACTGTTTTGATTTCGTATTACCCATTTTGAATTCTAATCTCTTTTTTCATTTTCCGAAGCTGCCAGCCAGAAAATCACTGGCTTATTTTGCTTTTATTCTTCTGACGGTATTTGCAGCAAATCCGCTTTCCTCTAATGCACAACAAATTCATACGTTAGTTGACGTAGATTCTGTTCGTGTAGGCGATACTATCAATCTCTCGGTTGTTATCGAAGGAAACTATTCTTTGCAGGAGTACCCAGATGCAGATTCTTTTTCAGATGATCTCGAACTTGTGAATCTTCAGCGATTCCAGGCAGCTGCAAATCGTGACAGTCTCGTTTATTCACTACAGTTTTTTGGTGTTGAAGATTTTGTTATCGAACCCCTGGAGTTCGGTATAATTACTTCAGAAACAGACACCACCCTCCGTACGAACAGAGTTCCTATCTACTTTAAATCTACACTGGCATCAGAGGAAGAGGAGCTTCGTCCGCTAAAACCAATTTTCGATTTTGCGCGCACATTCTGGCCATATATCCTGGGTGGTCTGATTTTGATTCTGCTCGGTTTTGCGATTGCCAGATATCTCAAAGAGCGTGCAAAAAGAGATACATTTATGCCTGAGTCATTCCAGGAGCAATCTTTTATAAATCCGCTGGAGCAACTCGAAAAAGATATTATGCATTTACAGTCCGGGACATCTCCTTCAAACAGGGAGGAATTTGAGAAGTTTTATGTTCAGCTGGCCGATTCCATCAGGCTTTATCTTAAGCGTGTATATGACTTTCCTGCACTTGAAATGACCACCGGTGAAATTATCACAAAACTTCAGCGAGAACGTGCCTCTTCTGATTTAGTCAGGGATGTTAAATTGGTGCTTCGTGATGCAGATATGGTCAAATTCGCCAAATTTAATCCGGCTTCCGATCAGGTTTCCGAGGCAATTCAAACAGGTGTAGACTTTCTGGAAACAGCTCGTGCCGTTGATTCCGATCGTGTCGAGTACCTTGAATTTCTCCATAATGAAGAGCAGGAATCGCTCAGGCAGGTACACAATGAAGAGCAAAAGAAACTTAAAGAGGAATTTGAACAATGAGTTGGGCGAATCCTGAATACTTTTGGTTACTGACGGCTCTGCCACTTTATCTTGGATACGTAATCTGGAAACATTTTTCAGGTAACCGGGCATCCATTGCGTTTTCATCTACATCTATATTTGATGACCTCCCGGGTAACTATCGTGCCAAGCTTTTTTGGCTTACACCTCTTTTCTATGCGGTATCGTTTGCACTTTTTGTTACTGCGCTGGCGCGACCCCAATTACAAAATACAACGGTGGAACAATATGTTGAGGGCATCGATATCATGATGAGTATCGATATTTCAACGTCGATGCGGGCAGAAGATCTCGACCCAAACCGGCTTATTGCCGCAAAACAAATTGTGGCTGATTTTATTGGACAAAGAAGCAATGACCGGATTGGCATTGGTGTATTTGCCCGTGAAAGCTTTACCGTCGTTCCCCCTACTATTGACCACGACCTTGCAATTGAAATGCTTGAAACTATCGATATGGGGATGGTTCGCGATGGAACCGCCATAGGTGTGGGGCTTGCAACGGCATTGAACCGCCTCAGAGACAGCGAAGCTGAAAGCAGAGTAGTAATTTTACTGACAGACGGGATGAATAACGCAGGAGAAATTGATCCGCTGACGGCCGGAGAACTCGCGGCAACTTACGGAATCAAGGTATATACGATGGGTGTGGGTTCACGAGGAACGGCCCCCTACCCCGTTGATGACCCGGTATTTGGCCGCAGATATCAAAATGTGTCAGTAGATATCGATGAAGAAATGCTTCAGGAAATTGCCCAAATGACGGGTGGACGGTACTTCAGAGCTACCACAACGGAAGAGCTTAGCGAAATTTATGGTGAAATTGATGAGCTTGAAACAACTGAAATTGAAGAAATCCTTTACAGGGATTACGAAGATCTTTACGCTCCCTGGGTTTTTTCCGGAATTATCTTTCTGCTCTTTGGATTTGTAAATGAACGATGGATCACCGGCTCTTCACTATTTGAAAGGTAGGTTTTTCACCTTTTGCAGCACTGCGATTACCCCATGGAATTTATGATTAAACATATCCAAAACGCGTTACACAAAGAGATTAATCTAGAGAAAATCAGGGAGGAGCTCGGCAGCGGACGAAATGTAAAGCTCCGGCAATTTAATGGCTCACTCCCCACATTTCTTTTCTATGATCTCATCTCTGAGTTTGAAACTATACTGGTGCTAACTGAGGATCATGAAAGGTCTGCAGCAGTTGCTTCTGATATTGAAGAGATGGGCGCTGAAGGCGTTTATTTATTTCCGCCGACCCGTAGAAAACCTTACGATCAACAAAAAATTGTTGATACATCCACAATGGTGCAAAGATCGGAGGTGCTTGAAAAAATTCAGTCGGGTGAAGCCAGGATTGTAGTGGCACCTATTGAAGCGATTTTCGAGAAACTTGTACCGCCAGAGCAGTTTTCAAATGCATCTTTGACGATAGAAAAAGGACTACAGCTATCACCTGATAATCTTGCAGAACTGCTTACTGATCAGGGCTATTCCACCGAACGGTTTGTTGGCTCGCCCGGTGAATTTGCAATACGAGGCGGCATATTTGACATCTTCCCTTTTTCGGGCGAATATCCGCTGCGGATTGAGTTTTTTGGAGACGAAATAGATACCATTCGTGAATTTGATCCCGATTCACAGCGCTCTATTGCCTTTCTTAATCATGCCCGGATTGTTCCCAATGCAGCCTTTTCCACCGATGAATCCAAGGAAAGTCTTTTTACATATCTTCCTGAACAGTCGTTAATGGTTCTGGAGAAAGCTGATCTTTTTGCAGACATCATTGAGGAGTTTGCAGAGCATGCTCATGAGAAGTATGAAGAACTTGAAGGTGATGACGATGACACCTCATTCAACCCGCCTGATGCTGAGTTCCTGACACTAAAGGAATGGAACAGCACACTCGACAATTTCCCTCTTTTGACGACCGGCAGTCTCAATAACTCGGTTGATGCCGATCTTATTGTTGAAATTAACAGCTCTCCTCATCCATCATTTAACGGCAGTTTTAAGATCCTGAGAAGCTTCATCGAAGAACAGTCTGCTTATGGAGTAAGAACATTGATTCTCTGCGACCATGAGAATCAGAAAGAGCGGTTCGAAGAACTTTTGGGTGAACCGGCTGACGCTTTTGATTACGTGCTTACAGTACAGTCTCTTCATGAAGGATTTTTACTACCGGGTCAGAAACTTGCTGTTTTAACCGACCATGAAATTTTTAATCGGTACCATCGGCCGAAAGTGAAACGCAAGCAGGTGCGCGGCGGCATCTCTATGAAAGAGCTTAAAGACCTGAATGTCGGCGATTACGTTGTGCATGTCGATTATGGTATTGCGACGTTCGCCGGATTTAAGAAAATCAACGTAAGAAAAACTGTTCAGGAAGCCGCTGTACTGCGTTACAAGAATGATAGTATTTTGTATGTGAACGTTTCCAGTTTGCATAAACTGCAGAAGTATTCAGGTAAAGAAGGGAAAAAACCAAGGATTACTAAACTGGGATCCGGTGAGTGGGCTCGCAAAAAAGCAACCACGAGGAAAAAAGTAAAAGATATTGCTCGTGAGCTCATTCAACTATATGCCAAACGTAAAGCAATGGATGCCTATTCGTTTTCTGAGGACAATTCCTGGCAAACCGAAATGGAAGCACGTTTCGAGTTCGAAGAAACTCCTGATCAGATGGACGCCATTCAGGCCGTAAAACGCGACATGGAATCTTCGCAACCCATGGACAGGCTCATATGTGGTGATGTTGGATTTGGCAAAACAGAAGTTGCAATCCGGGCGGCGTTCAAAGCTGTTATGGATCAAAAACAAGTGGCTTTACTTGTACCAACCACCATATTGGCGGATCAGCATGCCAAAACATTTCAAAAACGGATGAAGGATTTTCCAGTCGTTGTTGAATCACTTTCACGATTCCGAACGGCGGCCGAACAAAAACAGATCATCAAAAATCTAGAAGCCGGTAAAGTTGATATTCTGATTGGGACACACAGAATTGTATCTAAGGATGTCAATTTCAAGGAGCTCGGGCTAATGGTTATAGACGAAGAGCAGCGCTTTGGTGTGTCTGTTAAAGAGAAACTCAAACGTTTCAGGGCTTCTGTTGATGTAATGACCATGACCGCAACGCCGATCCCCAGAACACTGCAGTTCTCGCTGATGGGCGCGCGTGATCTTAGCATTATCAACACTCCACCACCTAACCGGCAGCCTGTATACACTGAAATTCATAGCATGGACCCCGAATTAATTCGTGAGGCCATCCTGCAAGAGATCACGCGTGGCGGACAGGTATTTTTCATCAATAACCGGGTGAAAAATATCAATGAAGTCACAGAAATGATCCGCGAGCTGGTGCCTAACATTCGTATTCGATCTGCTCATGGACAGATGAAACCGTCCAGTCTCGAAAAAATTATCCACGATTTTTACCATCATAAGTTTGATGTGCTGGTATCAACCAATATTGTCGAAAACGGGATTGATATAGCTAATGCCAATACGATTATCATCAACAATGCCAACCATTTTGGACTGTCGGAACTACATCAGCTCCGTGGACGTGTTGGCCGTTCCAACCGAAAAGCGTACTGTTACCTTATCACCCCCCCCATTCGCAGTCTGTCTGCCGATGCAAGAAAGCGTTTGACGGCTCTTGAAGAACACTCAGACCTGGGATCCGGTTTTAACATAGCCATGCGTGACCTGGACATCCGGGGCGCTGGTGATATCCTGGGAGCTGAACAGAGTGGATTCATCACGGATATCGGGTTCGAAATGTATACGAAAATTCTTGACGACGCCGTACGTGAGCTTAAAGAGTCTGAGTTCAGCTCTATGTTCTCTAGCGAACCGAAGCCGGTGGAGCTTCCGGATACACAGATTGAATTTGACCATTCAGCCTATATCGAAAATACATATGTATCTGATAATGTAGAGCGGTTAAACCTATACAGAAAACTGAGCGAGGCCAAGGAATCTTCTGTGATCGATGATTGGGAGGAAGAAGTAAAGGACCGATTTGGTCCGATGCCTGAAAGCACTGTCTTTTTACTGCTTGCAACACGGCTTAAAGTGGCTGCATCGCAGCGGCTTGTTAAAAAAGTGACCACTCGGGCCGGCAGAATGTGGCTTCAAATGCCCAAAAACAGCTCAACACTTGGAGAACATCTTTATGGCGAAGGATTTTTCCAGACATTACTGAAAGATCTGGAAGAGAAAAAAGAGAATAAATTCGAAGTCATCCAGAAGAAAGATGCCGTTCGGCTAGTGATTCATGACATCGACGATGGAAATGACGCCCTCGATTTCCTCGAGTCCCTGCCCGCATTCACTGAGGAACATGATAAGATTGCAGTATGATCGTCAGTGTCCAAAAAGCTGCTGCGCTCATTCGATCGGGAGATGTTGTTGGCCTGCCTACAGAAACGGTCTACGGTCTTGCGGCTGATGCATCAAACGTACTGGCAGTTCAAAAAATATTTGACCTCAAACAGCGTCCGGCTGATAATCCCCTCATCGTTCATATTTCAGATTTAAATCAGGCAGCATCGTTAGCTGAAACAGATTCAGAAGATTTCGTGCGCCTGGCCAGAGCCTTTTGGCCGGGACCATTGACGCTTGTTCTGCCCAAAAAGCCTCAGGTTCTGGACCTTATCACCGCCGGACTTCAGACAGTCGCTTTGCGAATGCCAGACCATCCAAAAGCACTTTCTGTGATAGATGTGTCGGGCCCTCTTGCCGCCCCAAGTGCTAATCGTTCAGGACGTCCCAGCCCTACCCGGGTGAAGCACGTAGAAGATGATTTTTCCAAATCATTCCCCGTCGTTGAAGGAGGAACCTGCAACATCGGCATTGAAAGTACTGTCCTCGATTTATCAGGAGATGCCCCTGCCATTTTACGCCCCGGTATGGTCACTGCCGGGAAAATCGAAAAAGTCCTTGGGAAAGAAGTGCGCCTTGAGTCTTCAGGTGAGCAAAAGCGACGGAGCCCGGGCACGCGATATTCTCACTACAAACCTGAGGCTTCGATTCATTGGATGGAATCACCAGAGTCACTGGATCAATACCGACCTGACACTCTCTATATTTATCATACTTTCCCTATTGATAAAAGCTATTCCAATATCGTGCATTTCAAAAATAACTATACTGAGCTTGGGAAATCTCTTTACGATCTCTACCGCACGGCTGATAAGAAAAATTACCGGCAAATTTTAATTGAACCCTTCCCGGACACGTCTCAATCACCTATCATTCCAGCCCTTCTAAATCGTATACAACGCTCTCTATCACAATAGTTTACAGGTTACTGCGATTAACATTGCTTCTTTTTTTCACTTTTAAGAAACGAATTATTCAATAAGGCTTGTTTAAAAGGCAACTGAATTGAAGCACTTCAAGTGCGATCAATCAGAATCTTTAACCCCACAAACCCCATTTATAATGAATAATCTTCTCAAACGAATCAGTTTGTTTATCGGACTGCCTCTGCTGGCCATTTTTTTAATAACAGCATGTAGTGATGACGATAACCCAACTGCTGATAATCCCGACCAGGAACTTAACATTGTAGAAACCGCTGAAGATGCCGGAAACTTCACCACTCTTCTCACGGTAGCAACCGATCTAGGTTTGGCAGAAACACTTCAAAATGAAGAACTGACTGTTTTTGCTCCAACTGATGATGCATTTAATGCACTGCCTGACGGTCTTCTTGACAATTTAACAGAAGCACAGCTTACAGAAATAATATTGTATCACGTTCTTGAAGGAACCGTTGAATCAAATCAAATCGAAGCCCAGCAAGATGCAGAAACTGTACAAGGCGAGCGAATTTTGCTCCAAAGCGATGCAAATGGAGTAACGGTAAATGGAACGACATCCGTAATAAATGCTGATATTTCAGCAAGCAATGGTGTTATCCATGCTGTTGACGAAGTATTACTTCCCGCTGAATTCAGAGATCCGGGTGTCATTGAGGCGGCTGAAGCGGCTGGCAACTTCACTATTCTTCTTGATGCAGTTGAAAGTGCAGGTCTCACAACAACGCTTCAGTTCCTCGGAGACTTCACAGTCTTTGCTCCAACTGATGCAGCGTTTGAAGCGCTTGGTATTGAAACAGTAGAAGCACTTACAGACGAACAGCTAACTAATGTTCTGACCTATCACGTACTTAATGGCGAAGTTCCATCTTCTGCTCTTCAGCCTGAGCAAACAGTTACTGCCCTTAATCAGGAAAACCTGTTTATCACTCTTGAAATTGATAAGGTAACGGTGAACGGAACAGCCAATGTTATCCAAGCTGACATAGATGTTAGAAATGGTGTTATTCACGCCGTTGATCAGGTACTTCTTCCTGATACTTTTGGAACAGTTGTTGACAACGCTGTGAAACGATATGATTTGACAACTTTGGTAGGTTTGGTGACCGATCAGGGACTTGCATCAACATTAGCTGATACAGAAGCAGAGTTTACTGTTTTTGCACCTACGAATGCAGCATTTGCAGCAATCAGTTCAACACTGGAAACTCTCTCTGGTGACCAGGTGACAAATACATTGCTTTATCATGTACTTGGATCAGCGGTTCAGGCATCACAATTATCTGAATCACAGACCGTCGCCACTTTGAATAATGAGGAAGAGATACTTATAGAAGTATCCGAGGGAGTTGTGACAATTAATGGCAGCGCTACTGTCCAAATTGCTGATGTAGTCGGCTCCAATGGTGTGATTCATATCATCGATGAAGTGCTGATTCCAGAAGCTTTAGGCGGGGGAATTCCAACGTCGGGTAATGCAACTGCAAACATTACGATAAACAATGTAGGCAGCAGTGCATGGACGTTTACAGATGTTGAAGGCAACGGTGTTGATGTACAGACCGGAGTCGATAATCCTACGCTTACGCTGGATGAGGGCGGACGATACACAATCACCAATCTTGGTGCATCGGGACACCCATTTCAACTCCTTGACGCTTCAGACAATGTTCTAATTGCGGCCGGTGGTGGTGGAACACTACAGGACGATGAAGATGCAAACGTAGTAGTGAATGAGGAAAATGGTACGATTGCATTCACCTTAACCAGTGCACTAGCAGAGCAGGTAGCAACTTATATTTGTGAGTTTCATCCTTCAATGGCTGGAGATCTCGTCGTTAATTAATTCCGGAATTCTGTCCGGATAAAACTTATCGAGAATAGAAAAAGGCGCCCTGGCTAAATCAGGTGCGCCTTTTTTGTACTTTTGAAAAAAGCTTAACTATCCCAAATTACTTAGTGCATCTGCAATTGACTGATCACCTGAAAGCAGATCAAATGATTTACGATATGTTGGCTCGTTTTCCAGTGAAGCCGCTATGACGGCTGCCACATCCTCGCGGGGTATCTCTCCACTTTCAAGATCACCGACTTTAATATTCCCGGTCCCCTCTTCATCCGTCAGCCTGCCAGGTTTGATAATGGTATAATTTAGTCCACTGTTGATTAGAGCTTCATCCGCTTCAGCTTTTGCTTTTTGGTACACCTGGAATACCTCATTGCCTCTCGGCTCATCAAGTCCCATTGCGCTTATCATGATGTAACGATTAATTCCATTTGCCTGGCAGGCTCTCATAAGTTTAATTGCGCCGTCGCGATCAACTGAATATTTACGTTCTTTACCGCTTCCGGGGCCCGCACCTGCCGCAAAAATAACCGCGTCTGCGTCACCCACACTATCGGAGATATCCGTTTCCTTTTCAATGTCTGTTATCTGAGGCTCCACTCCCATCTCGTCAAGCGTCTCTGCCTGCTCCTCTTTTCTGATAATTCCCCTGACGCTATGCCCCTGTTCAATGAGTATTGGGTGAAGTAATTTTGCAATCCTGCCATGAGCGCCTACAACTGTGATATCCATTGTGTGTTTGATTTAGGTTTCTGTTTATTCAATACCAAAACAAACATGTCATAAAAATGATTTAGCAAGCTACTGCCTGGACTTTTGTTTCTAATTTTAACTCAGTATAGATTAACACCGAGACTCATAATCATAAACATAAATCTCAAGACTCAGGACTCACGACTCACGACTCAATACTAGTAGTCACTTCTTACTTTTCACTTTTCCCTTTCATCATTTTGAACATACCTTTTAGCTTCTGACGATCCATCATTGAATCAATAAAATTGAACTGGCCGCCTGAGAGACTTTCGCCCCCGTCTATTGTAACTGTTTCACCAGTGATATAGGGAGCCATATCACTCATCAAAAAAGTGGCCAGATTGGCCAGTTCTTCGTGTTTGCCATACCTGCCGGCCGGGATTTTATTCAAATACTTCTGTTCAAATTTTTCGTCAGGGAAAAGCCGGGTCCACGCTCCCTCTGTGGGAAAGGGTCCGGGTGCTATTGCATTGAGCCGAATACCGTACTCAGCCCATTCAAATGCAAGTGACCGTGTCATAGCCAAAACACCGGCTTTCCCGCAGGCAGATGGAAGCACAAATGCAGATCCAGCCTCTTCTGCATATGTTGTGACAATATTCAGGATGTTTCCTTCCTGTTCGCTCTCAATCAGATAGTTTCCGAAATGATGAGTGCAGTTGAAACTGCCGTGCAGAACAATATCCACAACTGTTTTAAACCCACCGGGTGATAAATCTTCAGAGGCGCTTAAAAAATTACCGGCCGCATTATTCACCAGACCTGTCATCTTACCAAAATCATTTACAACTGACTGAATCATCTCCCCAACTTTATCATAATCTCTGACATCCACAGGATACCATCGTACACTGGTCCCGAAGTCAACTAATTCCTCTGTAGCATTCCTTAGTTTTTCCTCCGTTCTGCCGCAGATAGCAATATCGGCTCCCAGTTCAGCAAATTTTTTCGCCATAGAAAGCCCCAAGCCGCTTCCGCCACCGGTAATGAGGATTACATCGTCTTTGAGTGTGTCTTTTTTGAACATAGGTTTGAGTCTTGAGTCTTGAGTCTTGAAAAGAGTTTAACTACTACTCTGTTTCTTTT
>CAZVEP010000084.1:0-15293 GCA_964625635.1 uncultured Rhodohalobacter sp. | reverse complement strand
GTATAACATGTATTTATGCACCATTCATGCAGAGTTTAAAATTTCAAATAACCGTAAGGTGTCGGCTAACTCTCTGTGTGAATGTACATTAGGTTAAATAATAAATGCCCCTCTCAAATAAAAGGGTTAATTAAAAGGGGGGAATAAGCTTTCTTATGTTATCCGCCCATGGGAGTGTTAGACTTCATAATGGATTGGCTATTATGAGGGCCGTAAGAAAGGAGAAAGGTAAACCTTACCTCAAAAATAAATCCCCAAAGAAACCGATGGCTGAAAGCCCAGGTCGTACACGTCTACCTGCTCGGGTGAGAGCTGCGAACGGAGGCCGGAATCGTCAATAGTCTGCACCCATTCGCGGTACCACGGATTGTTGCGGTTGGTGAGATTATAAACCCCCGCCTGCAGGCGGAGACGAGTGCCGCCGCTTTCCCCCAGTTCACCCGAATATTCCAGGCTCAGGTCCACGCGGCTGTACTTGCCGAGTCGGTCCTGTTCAGGTTCTGAAAGCCGGATGCGGTCAGGTCGTCCGCTCGAGGCCACCCAGTTTACGCTCGCCTTCAGGCCGTCGAAAAACCTGTAAGAGGCAACCGTATTGAATCGGTGGCGGCGGTCCCAGTCGGCATAGAACCAGCCGCGGTCCTGAAACCTGTCGTTTCGCAGTTCGGTGATGGAGTATGTGTAAGACTGCGATACTTCCCATCGCCGGCCCGTCTGCCGAAACAGCACCTCTGCACCCCTCGAATAGCCCTCATTGTCGTTAAAGAGCGGGCTGCCGTTGAACGAGGCCTCAATATTCTGAAAGTTGATTTCGTGAAACCGGAGGTTCTCCTGCATCTTGAGGTAGCCTTCCACCTGGATAAATGCGTTCGACCACGGGCTTGCGGACAAGGAGGCGGAGAGATGATCGCTGCGCGCAGGAGGCTGGCCGTCGAGTGCCATCACCCAGATATCTGACGTGGTTTGGTTGTAGATGGAAAGCTGGTAGAGATACTGGTAGTTGCGGCCCGCGCTCAGCCCCAGGGTTAGGAAACTGTTCTGAAAGAACGAGGCGCTCAGCCGCGGGGAAGCCCGTGTAAAATTGCCGTCTGTGTAGTGCTGAAACCGGATGCCCGCATCGGCCGAATGATTCCCGGTTTGGTTTTCAAGACGGTATTCGCCGTAAAGTTCAGCCATCACCGGCCGCGTACGCTGGAAGAACTCCGAGCGGTTCAGAGAGTTCTCCCGGTAGGCGGCATCATACCAATTAATGGAAGTGCCTGCATGAAGCAGGCCCGCTTTCAGCTCAACATTGGCATAGCCGTGATTGAGTTCGCTCTCGTTTTCAAAGTCACTCAGAAGCAGGGGAGGGCGGTCAGGATCGTTCTGGGGTCTGGTGTACACATAATCTTCCTTGAGGTATCCGGTATAAAGGTAGCTGAACCCCGCTTGCACCTGCAGCTCCCGGTTTTTGTTCAGCCGCTGAAACCAGGAGACATTGGCGGAGCGGTTCCCCCATTCGTTGGAGGTCTCAAAATCGTCACGGTCAAACCGACCCGGCGAGCCGGTGGATGCCCGGATAATACGGTTGACGGTCTGCGAGGTGCTATCGCCGCCAAGGTAGCCGCTGAGCGTAAAAATGCCCGAGGGTGACGGTTCAATAAACAGCTTGCCGTGGAAGTCATAGAACGAAACCGAGTAGCTGCCGGGATCCAGAATGCGCTCATTCAGATCGGTGGCATCTTCGTCAAGGGAGTTTTCACGGTCAATGCCGAGCCCCCACGAAACCATCTCCGAGCTGTTGAACAGATCGATGGTGTTCAGGATGGAGTGCCGCCCGGCAAGCATCCAGCTGGACCGGCCTTTCTGGATTGGCCCGTCAAGGCTTCCTTTCACTACAGAGTTGCTTAACCCAAAACTGCCGCCGTAGTCGTGGAGCGATCCCGTCTGCGTGACCAGGTTCAGCACGCCGCCCGGCGGGGCATGGTAGCGGGCGGGAGCCACATCGTAATAAAAGCTCCCGGTACGGATAACGTCGGGGTTGAAGCTGTCGATCAGCCCAAACAGGTGCGAGTGACTGTAGATGACCGATCCGTCGAGTGTCACCCGCAGCGCGTCGGAATTGCTGCCCCTGATGTATGACCCTTCGGAGAGCGACGCCCCGTGGCTGACCGAGGGCAGGATCTGAAGCATCCGAACGCTGTTCGATTCGCCGAGCGGACTGAACGTTCCCATGTCCAGCATCCCGCGATAAACAGAATCTGCCGGCGTGCTCCCTGATGCGCCTGTGACCACAATCTCGGAGATCTCTACCCGGGAAGGTTCAAGCCGGATGTGGAGCGGCGAATTGAGCTGTATGGACCCGGAATCAAATGTCAATTCGGCCCGCCGATAGCCCACATAACTCACGCCGATCGTCACATCCTCGCCGGTGGTTGATGACAGCATCAGCGAAAAGCGTCCGTTGATATCGGTTTGGGTTTGACGGATAGGCCGGCTGCCCGCTTTCACCCAGACGGTCGCAAACGGCAGGCGCTCACCCGTTTTGTTATCAATCAGGGTTCCCTCAATACGTGTGCTTTTTACCTGCGACGCATCACCCTGGTAGATGACCACCCGCTGCCGTATGTCATCAATTGAGGCGGCAAGGCCGGACCGGTGAAGCAGCTGATGAAGAGACGCCTGCCAGTTGTCGCTCATGGTAAAGTCGGCTTTTTTTCCAGCGATGATCGCATCGCGATAGAGAAATTTGTAGCCGGTCTCATTCTCAATGGTTTGAAAAATAGTATGAAGAGACTTATCCCGTTGATCCCGGGACGTCTCGGTTTGGGCCTGGGGCAAGCTCATCAAAAGCAGCAGAATAAGAGTGGCGATCATAATCTGACTCCTTTCTTAAGGCTCCGTCTCAAACCGGTAGCGGTTATCATCAACCCTCACAAATCTACCGTTCAGCGATAGTGCCAGGTCAGACAGCACCTGGTCCGATGTTCGCAGGTCGAGGCTGCCGGTCAGCCGTTCGTCCGCGATAGAGTCGGGTATGTCCAGCCTAATATTAAAATGGTGCTCAATCTCGGCTGCCACGTCTGTTACGGTTCGGCTGTTGAGCCTGAGCTCTTGTTCCAGCCAGCCGGTGTAAATCCGCCCGACAACAGCTGAAGGCTCTGAAATGGTTCCACCGGAGCTCTCGCTGAACTCGCCCGGATCAAGGCTGACCGACCGCGAGTCGTCGAGCGTAGAAAACCGGACGCTGCCCGATTCCAGGTAGACCCGCACGGCGGATCCCCAGTTACCCAGTGAAAATTCGGTTCCTGTTACCACTACCTTTGCATCGCCGGAGATAGCGGTAAAGAGACGGTCTCTGTTTTCGGCAACCTCAAAATAAGCCTCGCCATCAATTCTGTAGGTCTGCTGCGTATCTGTTTCTTTCAGCTCGTAGAGACTGCTGTTTGGGCGCAACGTTACGATGGACCCGTCCGGGAGTTCAGTGACTTGCTGTACTGCCCCGCTTTGAGCCAGCAACACCGGTTCGGCAGGTTGAAAAATTATGTAGGCCAGTGCAAGACCCGCAACTGCTAAAAAGACGGCGGCGATTTTCCAGAATGTGGAGACGAGCGTTAACTGTTTTGTTTCTCCAGCTTTCTCTTCTGATTCAATTGTATCAAAAATGGCGTTTCGGACAGATTTTGAAGGGGAGCTGTTGGTACTAAGTGAGGCGCTCTGTTTGTAGGCTTCGAGAACATCAAACAGCGGATCTTTCCCGGCAGATTGGGATGCACCGGTCTCGACGCGGTCCATGAGCCGGCGTGCGAGGTCAAGTTCTTCCTGACTGGGTTGATGTCTGTCTGAAGGGATCATGTGTGTTTGTTAGATCCTATGTGGTTAATTAAAAGAGGACACTCATTAAAACAAGCAGGGCAGGTTGCGGAAAGCGAACCTGCCTGCGTTGCTTTTGGTGATAATCAATTCCTGATTACTCGATCATTCCGTCTCTAAGTCTTACAAGAAACGTCTTTTTGAATCGATCGAAGCGAAGCAGTGCACTTCCGTCGCCGGTCAGTTCGATGGTACCGGAGAGTGATTTTTCTCTTGTGTCACCATCTTTGGTTTTTGTCATTTCCATACTGTACGTGATCAGCCCGGTGATACCCTCTTCCAGGTTCCCGTTCTCACGGACGATGGCTTTGTCGATCTGAATATTTTGAAATATGAACTCTACCTCGAAAGTACGCTCGCCGCTGCGCTCAAGCCGTGGCAGTTCTATAGACATTTGGCCTTCGCCGTTATGTTTGCCGTCGATCGTAAGGATGGCGCTTTCATTTGAGATGCCAGATGCGAAAAGTGTATCAGTTCGGGTAAAACTAGATGATCGCCGTTCTGTTTCAGCAGAGCCGGTTCTCATTCCTTTAAAATCGATAGTTTCAATCATTTCGCTGTCGCGCCGCGGAAATTCCAGAAACTCCTGGTCAACGTCAGTGAAAATGTATGTATTCAGCACGCTCATGCTTTTTTCCAGATTCGGGCCTTCAAATGAACGGTCAAAAGAGACGGTATGCTCACCTGTTTCCGGATTGTAGTCGACAGAATAGTTCTTTTCGCCGCCACGTCCGGGTCTGTCCATGGACCCTGCTGATGATTTTTGCATCGTCATATTTGGATCGGCATATGAGATTCCTGTTTGTGAGACATTAGAAAATGCGTCATATACAGATGAAAGCACGCCATCTTGTTCTTCGGAGAGAGACGCCCCAATGATTTCACCGGCAATTTCAAGTTCCTCTTCGCTAATGTCGGGCTCGGTGCTGTTTACTGTATTACATCCGTAAAACAGGGTGGATGCTGCAAGCGCCAAAATGATGAGATAATATTTATAAGTTTTCATAGGTTTGTTTGTTTTGTTACAAGTTGGTTCTGCCCCTTGTACACACCACTTCCGAATTACCCCCAACCCGGCGGTGAAAATTTCTTCAATGCCTCTCTGATATCCCTCAGAGCCAGTGCCATATGGTTTTCTACTGTTTTTCGGGTTACCCCAAGCGCTTCAGCAGCCTCTTTATAAGTAAATTCCTGCAGATAGCAGAGCTCAAATACATTTCTTCTCTTTTCAGGCATCTCTTTGAGCGCGGCATGCAGCTGCTGAATAGCCTCACGTGTTTCTGTAGACTCTTCCGGGTTTTGCACGTCTGATTCAAGTACATAGGCGTAATTCGAGACGGTATCTTTTCTGTCCCGAAACAGATTCAGCATCCGCCGGTAGGCGGTTGTAAAGAGAAACGACCGCAGCGATAGCTCCGGTTTAATCTCCTCACGTTTTTCCCAGATAATCAAAAATGCCTGCTGCAGAAGATCTTCCGCTTCCTGTTGGCTAAGTCCCTTTGAGCATAAAAAAGAGATAAGTGCCGAACTATGATTTTGATAGAAGGTATCGAAGGCGGCTTTGTCGCCATTCTTTATTTTTCGCGCGAGATCAGTCTCATCATCACCGTCATGCCGGCTAAGCGACAGTGCCAGGAAAAAAAAGAGTCCGATGAGTAAATCAGTCCGCATAGAAAATCAGGTATGGTTTAAAACAGGTAGATCAGCTGGTTTTACTGACTACCACAGATATCGAATGTATCATAATAATCTTAAATCCTGAAAGATGAAGTTTTTTGAGTTGGCGGTGAATCTCATCTCACCTCGAGGGGAGACTATTAAAACGGTACCATCTGTTTTTGATGTGAGGGGTGTTGGAAAGGCTTTATACTGCTAGGTGCATTCTTTGCTGACACCATGCTTTTTCAGATTCTTATACCACGCCGCCTTTCCAAATCCAGGGAATGTGGTCATCCAGACGCAAGCCCTGCGTTTTTCAGAGCGATGAGGAAGGATCTGTTAGGGCAAGGTCATTTTTTAAAACATAGTGCATTGTTTTTGAGAATACTCAGATAGCGACCACTCATGCGATCTCCCCTCTCGAGAGGGGAGGAAAATAGCCGCTGTTTTGAATGGCTCTGCGAACGAGGAGAGGTCTCGGCTCGCAAAGCTCGCTCGACATGACAGCCCTGTGCTTTTCAGGGCGATGCGTAAAGATCTGTAAAGACACTTCTTTTAACCATCAATGCCCAATACTCAATACCTCATCCCCAAAACCCTTGATTCACTTAATATTTTCGATGTTGTAAATGATTTTCCAATTACGTAAATATCTCTCAGCGAATGCTTTACACAGCTTTCAGTATATGCATTGCCCGCCGGGAGAAAGAATCGGGAGCCCGGTAGAAATATCAGCTTTCCACTAAACCCAAAAAATGTATTTATGAAAAAAGGATTAAAGTACCTGGCATATTTATTAGCAATCGTAATTGTAGCCCTGGTTTTTTTGATTGGCTACGTGTCCGTGATTCTGCCTAATGCAGAACCGGCTCCGGACATCACTGTTGAACCAACAGCTGAACGCATTGAGCGCGGAAAATACCTTGCAAACCATGTGATGCTCTGTATGGACTGCCACGCTGAACGAGATTTTTCAACATTTGCAGGCCCGCCAAAAGCGGGAACACACGGAGCCGGCGGCGATGTGTTTGATGAAAACATGGGATTCCCGGGAAGATTTGTCTCCCGGAACCTGACTCCGTCCGCACTTGGTAGCTGGACAGACGGTGAAATCTTTCGTGCCATTACCTCAGGCGTTTCACGTGATGGATCCGCACTTTTCCCGGTCATGCCATATACACAGTATTCAAAACTGGCGGAAGAGGATATCTACTCCGTCATTGCCTATTTACGGACGCTGGATCCTGTTGAGAGAGAAAATGAAACATCAGTGGCAAATTTCCCGGTCAATTTGCTGATCAATACGATGCCGGTTAAAGCCGACAATCAGCCCATTCCTTCAAAAGACGACCCAATTGCCTATGGCAGGTATCTAGTCACGGCTGCCGCCTGTATTGAATGTCACGTTAAACGTGATAACGGAGCAGTAGTGGGCGAGCCTTTTGCAGGTGGCAGTGAATTTGTGATGCCGGGCGGATCTGTAGTAAGATCAGCAAACATTACCCCACATGAGACGGGCATAGGCTACATGAGCAAAGAGCAGTTTGTGATGCGGTTCAAAATGTATGCAGACAGCAGCTACGTGCCGCACAAAGTGGCTCCCGGGGAATTTCAGACGATTATGCCGTGGCTCATGTATGCGGGAATGACTGAAGAAGATCTCGGTGCTATGTACGATTACCTCCGAACCATTGAGCCGGTTGAAAATCGAGTGGAGAGATTTACTGCGGCGAGGATGGAGTAAAGTAAAGTTAATTTAAAAGAGGATTATTCAGTGAAGTGCCCGTATGCTATATGATTGATCACCATACGTATCCCAATATCCAAAAAAACCCTGAAAGGGTCACATAATGCAGCCCAGGGCAACGCCCTGGGAATTTGGACGAGGAGAAGAAAAAATCCCGAGACGACAAATAGTATCAATATTGTAATGTTTATCGAGGGATAGATGCATCAATTGTGTGGGGCAAAACGATATTCAGCCACCAGTTGCAGGTATCGGATGAATCATCATTGTCTTATGTGTACACAAGTCTGAAAACGAGAGTAGCAATTCATTTTGTATCACGGTACGTTTATGAAGCCAAATGGATATTTAACTTCCTGACGTATATGAGTTCAACACCCGAGCCTGACAAACACCCTCTTAAACAGCTGCTCAGCTATATGAAGCCGTATCGCACCAAAGTGCGGCTGGCAACTCTTTTTTCTATTCTCAACAAATTGTTTGATCTCGCTCCACCTGTACTCATAGGTGCTGCTGTAGACGTTGTGGTTCAGGGTGAAGAGAGCCTGATTGGCCGGCTCGGCGTGACCGATCCGTTTGAACAGCTGCTGTGGCTGGCCGGTATTACAGTGATCGTGTGGGTGTTTGAATCGGTGTTTCAGTACCTGTTTGAAATATACTGGCGTGATCTGGCTCAGTTCACGCAGGACAGCCTTCGGAAGGATGCCTATAGCAATATGCAGGAACAGGAGCTGGCCTTTTTTGAAGACCGGTCAACCGGCGATCTCATCTCTATCCTGAATGATGACATTAACCAGCTTGAGCGTTTTCTGGATAACGGTGCGAACGACCTGATCCAGGTGGTGGTAACCGTGGTCGTTATCGGGTCGATATTTATATTTTCAGCTCCTGAAATAGGTTGGATGGCCCTGGTTCCCATGCCGTTTATTATCTGGGGATCAGTCTGGTTCCAGAAGAAACTGGCGCCTCGATATAGTAACATGCGGGAGCGGGCGGGAGAAACCAGTTCACAGCTCGTAAACAATCTTGGCGGGATGGCCACCATCAAGAGCTTTGGAACCCAGGAGTATGAAAACGAGCGAATAGCGAAGCTGTCGGACCGGTATAAGAAAGCGAATCAAAGTGTGATTCGTCTCAGTGCCGCCTTTGTGCCGCTCATCCGGATGCTGATTCTCGCCGGTTTCATCGGCATCCTGATATTTGCAGGATTTAAAACACTGGAAGGAAACATGGAAGTGGGTCTCTACAGTGTTCTTATATTTGTGACTCAGCGCCTGCTCTGGCCATTGACGCGCCTCGGTGAAACCTTCGATCTTTACCAGCGGGCCATGGCAAGTACGAAACGGGTGATGAGTTTGCTCAGGAAAGATGAAAACCTTGAAGATGGCACCGTGCCGCTCCCGTCTGATGAGGTGGAAGGTGAGTATAAGTTTAAAGATGTATCCTTCCGGTACAGAACAGGCGGAAAAGTGTTAAACGGGCTGAATATGACAATACCGGCAGGAGAGACAGTTGGAATCGTTGGGGCCACAGGGGCCGGTAAAAGCAGTCTGATAAAACTCCTGATGCGCTTCTATGACGTAACCGGCGGGCGCATCCTGCTCGATGGCCGGGACCTCAGGGAGTATAAGATAGACGACCTGGTGAGTGCTGCGGGTCTGGTGAGCCAGGACGTATTCCTGTTTCACGGCACAGTGGCTGAAAATATCCGGTATGGTACATTTAATGCAACAGACGAGGAGCTTATCGAGGCCGCAAAACTTTCGGAAGCACACGACTTTGTGACGGACCTGAAGGATGGCTACGAAACGGTTGTCGGTGAGCGAGGCCAGAAACTCTCCGGCGGCCAGCGACAACGAATCTCCATTGCACGGGCCATTCTCAAAGATCCCCCGGTGCTGATTCTTGATGAAGCCACATCAGCCGTAGACAATGAAACCGAGGCAGCTATTCAGCGTTCATTGTTCAAAATCTCAAAAGACCGAACAACCATAATTATTGCCCACCGACTCTCGACTGTTCGCCATGCCGACAGAATTTTTGTACTTGATGAGGGAGAGCTTGTTGAAGAAGGGACTCATGAAGAACTGGTCAATTCTGAAGGCATCTACAACCAGTTATGGAAAGTTCAGTCGGGCGAGATGACAGTTTAAATAACATTGGTGGTAGCTACACTAATTGTATGAGAGAGAGGATGTTGAGCTAAGAATACTTTGGATCATCTAATTTCTTAATTTCACCCTCAACAAAAAAACCATTGCCGTCTAAAGCGAGCGCTTCGCATTTTTTTTAAGCGTCTGTTCACCCAAGATGGGGTTAATCCAGAGATTTTTTAAAACTGATTTTTAACGGGCAGATCTAACCTGCAGACCTACAAAGTTGAGATATCATCCTCTGTAAAATAATAAATATCAGATGTGAAGCGATTGATTAAGAAAAACGTCTCATCCGAATATACCATTTGCTGAAAAATCGCTGGAAATCCCTCGTCATCGACTAAAGATATCACATGCTCTACACTTCCATTTTTGTGGTTAAACACTATTATTTCGTTTTCTAGCCGGAAATAGATTTTATTTTTGTTTACAAATAGATCCTGAGCTATTGAACTAACGGGTGCTCTTACATGACTTGGCTGAGGAGTTAACTCTATGTTAAAGTCACTCAGTTCTTTCTCTGGCCAAAAATCATAAACACTTTTACTAGTTTGATCAAAGCTTTCTATAAAGACCAAAGGAAGTCCATGGTATGCATAAGTAAAAGTATTTGCGGAGGCCTCATAATCAAAATATATCCTATTATGTGTAACGGGCTGATATCCCATAGGTACAATGCGATTAATAAAGCTGTCCGTTAATTCTCCACTTTGATTGATGATACCCAGAACATATTTTTCATGATTCATTATGGGTGCCAGATACGAATCATTTTTATAAGCAAGGATTCTGTTATTAAAAAAAACAGACAGAAGATGATCGTTACTTATTCTGAAAACTTCTTCACCTTCCAATGTAAACCGAAGGATACTTTTCAGGCCGGAGTCCAGGACCAAAACCGTGTCGGAAAGTGAGGAATTATCTCCAGAAAAATGAATAGTTGCAGGTTGTTGCAGCTCTCCAGGCCCGTGACCTTTTGTAGCGATAACTCGTGAAAAATTGCCCTCCTCATCAAACTCGGCTATTTCACCTTTTGTGGGATCCGAGACCCATATTTTATCAGCAATTTTTTCAACCCAAAACGGGGTGCCGATAAAGTATTCAGATTGACCTGATCCAGAGATAAGTAATTCTGGGGAAAGATCAACTCTTTTTTCTTCTAAGCTACTTGCAGGAATAGCTGAGTAAGTAAACGATTCTATGTCAGGAATTTGGCTTATATATTCCGGCTTATTTTCATTACTGCAATTTGATAAAACAAATACAGTCGCCAGAATATATAAACCTATAATTGGTCTTCTATTCATATTTAAATAACCATTAATTGGCAATTTCCTACATAAGATGCACCATTAACTCGGTCAGATCCTTTTGTACCATCCATGCATTCTATATACCAACTAAATCCTTCACTATCTTCGATGACAAACATCGCGCAATCTTCAGTTTCTCTGCAAATATAAAAATTGCCAAATAGTGGTGATACATTTGTCATTGCTATGATGCAAAAAAGTATAAATAGTTTTTTCATGATCGGACTCTCTCTGATTTGTTTATTGATGTTGTGTTCGAGAGTATGATGGAAAAAACATAATCACCTTACAGATTTTAAGGCAGAAGTTTTTAGAGTTGGCCTTACATAAGTTGATGCGAATCAGATAAGATATGCTGGTAACTATAAATCCATGCCTGATCAATAGAACTATCGGATTGCAACTTCGTGATCAGCAGATATCAAACTAACAATCTAAAAATGAACTTTGCCCATCATTTAGCGGGATTGATTTCCGTCCTGTTGTCAAAGAGGAGAGTAATGTATTTTCACAGCCGGTATCCATCTGCTTTCAGGTGTAGTAGATTGTCCTCAATGAGCAAGTCACCGGTCAAGCTGAAATAATTGATATCACTATCTTAAAGAGGGTAAACCGGGTGTGTTTGCTTATTAAAAACCCATAAATATCAGGCCAGGACAAAATCGAAACGGCCATTGAGGGTTGCCGGATCGCTATCGTCAATAGCAATGGTCAGGCTTTCTTCAAATAGCATATCATTTTTGTTACGTTCTTCTCCGGGAAAATATAGCTGTGTAGTAAGCAAGTTTGTATTCTTGCCTTGCACTTTCACGTGAATATGGGGTGTTCGGGTGAGTAAAAATTGTCCATACCCTGCAGGTTTAACCGTTTCAAGACGGAACCGGCCATCGCTGTCAGTATACTGATGTCCTCTTAATTTGAACCCTTCGTTATCATAATCACCGTTGCCGTCGCAGCTCCAAAAGTCGAGCACAGCACCTGCTACAGGAATGCAGGAAGTTGTTAAAACCTGGCCTGCTATGACAAGTGGTGTTCCGGTAATTCCTGATTCTCGAAGATTGGACCGCATCGGTGTTTCAGGTGTGTAAAAGGGTCCCTCACTATTGGTAGCCGTTTCGTCATGATCGCCGTCATCACATGCCGGAGTTGGCGACAGAGTTGATAAGCCTTCTGGCATGTCCGGATAAGCATAAGCGAGTTCGGTGTTTGGGTTGAACTTGTTATCGATCCAGGCTAATGCGGCCGCACCGCCACCAATAAGTACGGCACTACCGGTTAGAAAGATTTTGAGGAATTTTTTTCGGGAAGGTTCCATGTATAAGGGATATGGGTGATGGATTCAATGAAATATCCGGTTCAATGAATGATTGAACACATCACTATCCACTCACGAAAGACATAAGATGAGTATAGACAAAAATTTTGTGATATAGAATAAGAGTTGAATACCGAATAATGAACAAGAAATTACAAATGACAGTATTATCTAACCCGACAATCCGAAACCTAAAATTTCAGATTTACTCCAAAAATGAAAGACCGTGCCGGCAGATAGTTCGTTCTTCGGTCAATACCCATGGTTAACCGGTTTGGATCACCCCTCAGGCGGCTGCCATTGTCTGTTGGCCCCCTGTCTTCCAAAACAGGTTCGGGACTGATACCGGTGTAGCCGGTAATCGTGAATACATTTTCAACTGTAAGAAAAACAGTAACATCTCCGATCGCTTCAATTGAATTTAAATTAAATCGCCGTGATATCGTCAGATAATCCAGCTTTACAAAATCAGCTCTCTCCACATAAAGCGAACTAAACCTTGAAACCGTAAGACCCTCTACTGCTTTATCTGTAATGATACGGTTGTAGGAACTGATTGCACCCGGATCAACAGGTTCATAGAACAGCCGGTTGAGGTTTACAAGGCTGTGGCCGAATACACCTCTTATTAATGTATTCAAGGTCCAGCTTTTGTAGCTTACTGAATGGGTCCAACCCAACTCAATATCGGGTATAGCATTTCCAAGATTTGTAAAATCAGAGTCTTCATTCAGAGCAAAACCAAAATTTGTAAGCAACCGGCCATCCTTGTTGATATCAACAAAAACAGGCCTTCCAAATTCGTCAACCTCACCGGAAAACAGGGGTCCCCATATTTGTCCCAGTTCTTCTCCAACAGCATATTTTACCAGTAATCCTGAACCACCCCCAGGTGCTCCGGGACTGCCAAACATGCCTTCATCATTTATATAATCAATTAACTTACTTTTGTATCTGCTTACTATTAAACCGGTATTCCATTGAAAATTCGATCTGAGGATGGGAATATAGTTCAAAGAAACATCCCAGCCGCGCGTCCTAATCTCTCCTTCGTTTTGATATTGGGCTGTAATGAATGTTGATCCGCGAGTTTCCAGGATAAAATCACTGATGTTAATCTGATACAAATTTAAACTGCCGGTCAGCCGGCTATCCATCATACCAAAGTCCAGTCCGAAGTTCAGTTCCCGTTTGTTCTCCCATTTCAAATCCGGATTTGCTTCCTGTACCAAACGAACGCTGCCGCCTTCGTTAAAGAAATATTCATATCTATCGAGAGAAAGTCCGGGACTAACAGGAAGTGTACCCGTTCTGCCATAACCCAGCCGACCCGTTAATTGACTGAACAGATCCGTTTTCCAAAAGTCTGTGATATCCATGCCTATTGAAAGTGCAGGAAATAATCCCCATTTGGAGTTTGTACCTAAACGAGTCGACCCTTCACGTCTCAATGAAGCATCAATAAAGAATTTTTGATTAAAATTGACCGACAGTTGACCAAAAAACCCAACAATTCTCTCATCCGGGGTAGCATAGCTATTGATCAAAATATTTCCTGGTCCGCCAATTATCCTATCACCGGAAAGATCGATTGCATAGTAGCCCAATTCATTGCTAGGCAGATTTCCCAGCTCCATGGTTATCTCCTCTCTAAAGAACTCCTGGAAAGAGTAGCCCGCAACAGCAACAAGGGTTATTTTATCAGAAATGGTGTTAGTATAAGATCCACGGGTTTCAATGTATCTGAAGTCAGCATCTGAAAATGATCTGCGTGCCAGGCCGCCTCGGTTTAGTCCGCGGAAAAAGGAGTTATCCGGGTAAAATTCCCCGGTTGATTCTTCATTAAACTCTTGTCCAAAAATTGCAGAAAGTTGAATATGGTTAGTTACATCAAAGGCAGCCTGAGAGTTTATACTCAGAATTTTACTTTGCCCTTCATTGGTATTCAGCTCCAGTATGGCAAGCGGATTAAAATTGTCAAACAAGATGGGCTGGTAGTAATTCCCATTGTCAAATTTTACAGGTGATGTCGGATTGCTTACGGCAGCATATCGAAACCCTTCAGCAAAGGAGAAGTCAGATTTACGATTTGCAGATGCAAGATTCAGCTTCAGCTCTAATCTTTGATCCAGTGCACGGTGTGTAATACCTGCTCTGCCGTTGATCTGTTCAAAGCCCGATTGCAAAAGTATACCTTCTGCTCGCCTGATAGTCCCGGATAAACGATAGCTTGTATTTTCATTCCCTCCGGAAATAGACATATGGTTTGTGTGAGTAAGGGCTCTTCGGCTCACCAGATCCTGCCAATCGGTATCACTTCCCAAATCTACTCCGTCTGCCGCAAGATATTGTTCTCTGTTCATTACGGACACTTGTTTTGCCTTTGATGAGAGAGCCAAATAGCCATTGTACTCAACATTAACCCGTTGGGAATTACCATCAGCAAAAGGATAGTTTCTCCCTTTCGTTGTTATCTCAATTACACCAGATGATCCTCTAAAACCGTAAGCTGCCGTAGCGGTGACATCACTCAAAAATCTGATACTTTTGATGTCATACGGTTCAATCAACTCGGGTGAGTTAAAGAGTACCCCGTCCACGACATATAGTGGATTGTTGCCCTGCAGTGAACTAAGCCCTCTTATCCTGTATGTGAAAGAACCGTTTGGGTCATCTCCTCTTTTATAAAAGCTAATACCTGGAATTCTGCCCTGGACCATTTCAGGAATCGTCAGGTTTAACCCCCCAGTGAATTCATTTTCAGTTATTTCATAGAATCCAGATGAAATTGTTTGATTTCTGACACTGTCTGCCTTCTGAACCTGACTTTCGGTTGATAGTGATTGATCCTGTGCACTGATAGTGGTGGGTTGGCAAAACAGAAGAATAAAAAGTGTTGAAATTAAGACTGTGGCCGATCGGGTTTTATTACCCTCTCCGGTTAAGTGTCGAAAAGCGGTATACATGTAACCGTTCATCTTATTTTCACATATATCAGTCGCGCCGTCACCAATAGGAACGGCACCACCTGTAAGAAATATTTCCCAGGAAGGTTTCATGAATTTGGGACGAGGTGTGATGTATTTGATAAAGAATATCGAATATTGAACAAAGAATAACGAATTTTGAACTCACAAAAACCCTTCGCAAATAACCTAATACCCAATCAACCAATCTCCCGGTCTTTTAAATAGTTTTAGGACCCACCTCTGAGCAACCGCTGGATGCTTTGTATTCTGTCTCCTCCGTGGGAG
>CAZVEP010000083.1:0-15304 GCA_964625635.1 uncultured Rhodohalobacter sp. | reverse complement strand
GGGGGATCATCCTCTCAGACCCCCTAGCCATCATCGCCTTGGTAGGCTTTTACCCCACCAACTAACTAATGGCACGCAGACCCATCTATAACCAACCGAAGTTTTTCATCACCGCCTCATGCGAGGCCGTGACAATATGCGGTATTAGCACCGGTTTCCCGATGTTATCCCCCAGTTATAGGCAGGTTGTCTACGCGTTACTCACCCGTGCGCCAGTCTCCAGGTAGTGCAAGCACCACCCTTCTCCTTCGACTTGCATGTGTTAAGCCCGCCGCCAGCGTTCGTCCTGAGCCAGGATCAAACTCTCCATTATATATATACTAATCATATATCCTGAAAAAGCTCGCCTGACTCACTCAACGATCTGCTTATCTCTTTCACTATGTTCAAAGAACGTCCCGCCAACTTCACCAACTCACATCGACTCGTTGACAGATTTACAAACTAAGAATAATTTCTGTCAAAACCCAAACAGAATGTAATTATTTTTCCTTCTTATTTTCTTTTTCTTCGGAATCATCTTCTGATGATTCAACGGCCTGATCTTTTACTTCTTCGCTCGTTTCCTCTGCTGAAGTTTCGTCTGTTTCTTCGCTTACCACTTCAGCTTTATCAGCCTTTTTACTTTCTTTCTCTTTGGCTTCAGTTTTCGCTTCTGCTGAAGCACCGGTACTGGCTTTTTCCTCTTCTTTCTGTTCTGTATCAGTATCAGAAGTAGTGGGTTTATTAGTTTTACCAGCTCGACGAGTACGTTTTTTCTTAGAAGATTTTTTCTCTGGCTGATAGTCACTGAAATCAACAAGTTCAATTAACGCCATTTCAGCACTGTCACCCAATCGAAACCCAAGTTTCAATACGCGGGTATAGCCACCGGGTCTGTCACCCACTTCAGGCATAATATCTTCAAATAGAATATTAACAGCTTGTTTGTCCTGAAGAGAAGAGAATGCCCGTCTCCGAGTATGGCTTGTGTCTTCTTTTGCCTTAGTGATCACAGGCTCGATATAACGCCTCAGCTCTTTGGCCTTAGTTACGGTCGTTTGTATCGATTTGTGTTCAATAAGGCTACACGCCAAAGCTTTCAATGTAGCTTTGCGGTGGGAAGTATTTCTCCCAAGTTTATTTCCTTTTACTAAGTGACGCATAACTCTGTTTCCTTAATTATTTATCCAGGAATTTTGACACGTCCATGCCAAATTCCAGGTTTTTCTCTTCAATTACTTCGACGAGTTCAGAGAGTGACTTTTTACCAAAGTTTCTGAACTTCAAAAGATCCTGTTCGTCTCGTGATACAAGCTCTGCAATCGTATTAATATTTGCAGACTTGAGGCAGTTGTATGCCCGAACACTAAGATTCAGATCTTCAATACTTGTTTTGAGCAGACCAGCAATTCGCTGTTTTTCTGCATCAACTTCTTCTTCTTCCTGAGTAAATGGTTCTTCAATTTTCTCAGTAATGAATTTCTCGATATGCTCTTTGAGAATCTTCCCTGCAATTGTCAAAGCTTCTTTGGCATTCAGGGAACCATCTGTTGTTACATTCAGAACAAGTTTCTCATAGTCGGTTCTTTGTCCGACACGAACGTTTTCAACATCAAAATTCACAGACTTGATAGGTGTGAAGATAGCGTCAATCGGCATCAGAGCCACGTCCTCTTCGAAATCATCCGTCATCTCTTCAGCGGGAACATATCCTCGGCCACGGCCAATTCTCAGTTCCATATCTACCTGAACATCATCAGACAGAGTGGCAATTAACAGCTCAGGATTCAGTACCTCAAAATCTGCTGTGGCCTCCCCGATATCTGCTGCAGTTAACCGGCCTGACTTATCTTTGGAAAGATTTATCACGCCACCGCTTTGCTCAACTTGCTTGAAACGTACCTGCTTCAGATTAAGAATGATTTCATATACATCTTCTTTAACTCCTTCAATACTGGAGTATTCATGATCCACGCCGTTAATTTTTACGGCAGTGATAGCAAGACCTGGAAGTGAAGACAAAAGCACCCGTCGAAACGAATTACCAATTGTTACTCCAAAACCACGTTCAAGAGGCTGAAGGATAAAGGTTCCATAGTTATCGGAATCCTGTTCTACCTCCACAGATTCCGGCATTTGCAAACTATAGTTGTTCATAAAATAATAGATTAAGTCTGTTATAAAATTACTTAGAGTAGAGCTCGATAATCAACTGTACGTTGATATTTTCCGGTATCTCTTCTTTTAATGGATCATTGAGATACTTACCGGTTTTTGACTTCTTATCAATTTCCAGCCATTTGTACTTGCCGGGTGAACTGCTGTTCAATGATTCGTTAATCAGTTCAAGATCTCTTGATTTGGGACGAATCGTAATAACATCACCTGATCTGACATGGAATGATGGCACATTAACAATCTGACCATTTACAACAATGTGTTTATGGCTGACAAACTGCCGGGCCTGTCGTCTCGTTCTGGCAAAACCGAGTCGATATACAACATTGTCAAGACGAGCTTCAAGAATCTGAAGTAAAAGTTCGCCTGTTACACCTTCCTTGGCATTGGCTTTTTCATACACATTACGGAACTGCTTTTCCAGCAATCCATAGGTGTATTTTGCTTTTTGTTTCTCGTCAAGCTGAATTGCATATTCAGATTTTCTTGAATACCTGCTTCTGCCGTGCTGACCGGGACCGTAAGGTTTACGTTCCAGCGCACTACTCGGGCCAAATATCGGCTCACGAAATCGTCTTGCAATTTTTTGTTTTGGTCCTCTGTATCTTGCCATTGTTTTCTATTGTGTTGTTTAAACTCTTCTTCTTTTTGGTGGACGGCAACCATTATGTGGAATAGGTGTACGATCCTTAATAGAAACAACCTCAAGTCCACTTGTTGCAAGCGCACGTATGGCAGCTTCACGGCCAGATCCAGGTCCTTTCACAAATACTTCAACTTTACGCAGCCCCATTTCATGAGCGGCTGACGCAGCAGTTTCTGCACTTACCTGAGCAGCATACGGCGTATTTTTTCTGGATCCTTTAAATCCTTCTTTTCCGGATGATGACCAGGATAATACATTACCATTAGCATCAGTAACACTTACCAGTACATTATTAAATGTAGCTTTAATAAATGCCATCCCATTGGGATCGCTAATCTGTTTTTTCTTTTTTCTTTTTCCGTCCGCTTTACCGGCAGATCTTCTGGGTCGTTTAGCCATATTATTTACAGTTTAGAATAATTTACTTTTTAGTAGCTGTCTTTTTACCGGCAACAGTACGTCGTTTACCTTTTCGGGTTCTCGCATTGGTTTGTGTTCGCTGGCCCCGTACCGGCAATCCTCTTCTATGACGTACTCCCCTGTAGCTACCGGTTTCTATAAGCCGGCGGATATTGCCATTGATTTCAGTTCTGAGGGCACCCTCAACTTTATAATCTTCCTCGATAATCTCACGGAGTTTCGATACTTCATCATCCGTCCATTCCACAACTTTTTTGTCGTGATCAATATCAGCTTTATCGAGAATATCTTTAGACAAGTTGGGTCCTATACCGAAAATATAGGTGAGCCCAATGACTCCTCTTTTCTGTTTAGGTAAATCTATTCCAGCAATTCGTGCCATAACTTATATCCGGTAAATTATTATCCTTGACGTTGTTTATGCCGAGGATTCTTTTTATTAATGACGTAAATACGTCCTTTTCTACGTACGATTTTATCGTCTGAACTTCTTTTTTTAACTGATGACTTTGTCTTCATCGTAATATCCTGTTTTGTATTCTACTTATAACGATAAGTGATTCTTCCTTTTGTAAGATCGTAAGGCGACATTTCCACCTGTACACGATCTCCCGGGAGAATTTTTATATAGTACATTCTCATTTTACCCGATACATGAGCCAGTATTTCATGACCATTATCCAGCTCAACTTTGAATTGAGCGTTAGGTAAAGCTTCTAAAATTTTTCCGTCTTGCTTGATCGGCTCTTGCTTAGCCATAAAACGTCAATATATTTTCATTTTTTGTTATCTCAGCAATATAATCAAAAGTGCTGAGAATTTCAGCTTTTCCTTCGCGAACTATCACATCGTGTTCAAAATGTGCTGCATTCTTTCCATCTGCCGTCACAATCGTCCATCCATCCTTCAATGTCCTGACTTTGTAAGTTCCCATGGTAATCATTGGTTCAATTGCCAGGCCCATTCCTGTTCGCAGCCGGTCACCCTTACCGGGCCGGCCATAGTTTGGAACAGAGGGATCTTCATGCATATTCTTTCCAATCCCGTGCCCGACCAGATCTCTGACAACGCCAAAGTTCTTTTCTTCGCAGTGAGATTGAATCGCATGTCCAATATCACCAATACTGTTTCCATGAACTGCCTGTTCAATACCCAAATAAAGCGACTCTAAAGTCGTCTTGAGCAATTGTCTGGTTTCATCATCGGTTTCACCTGCTACAAATGTGTAAGCATGATCACCGAAAAAACCGTTCAATTCCACACCGCAATCTACAGAAACGATATCTCCTTCCTGTATCTTACGTTCACCAGGTATTCCGTGCACTACTTCTTCATTGATGGAAATACATAAACTGCCGGGAAAAGGATTCTTACTTCCTCCGTACCCTTTAAAAGCCGGTCGCGCGTTATGCTTCTTAATAAAATCTTCTGCTACCCGATCGAGTTCAAGCGTTTGAACACCAGGTTCGAGTATTTTTGCTACCTCAGCGAGTGTTCTTGAAACGAGCTGCGCAGCTTCACGCATTTTATCAATTTCAGATTCACTCTTAAGGTATATCATCAGGCTCTTCTGCGACCTTTAATTTTCCCGGATTTCATAAATCCATCATAGTGCCGCATCATTAAATGACTCTCAATTTGTTGAAGCGTATCTAATGCTACACCAACAATAATTAAGAGACTGGTTCCTCCATAAAAAAGAGCAAATCCCGGCGTCACACCCATTCTTGCGATGATGGCTGGAAGTATTGCTACAAATGAAAGGAATAAAGAACCTGGTAATGTAATTTTCGTCAGAATATTGTCAATAAATTCTACAGTCTGCTTACCGGGACGTACACCTGGAATAAACCCGCCCTGCCGCTTCATAGTATCTGCCATCTCTTTCGGATTCACAGCTATAGCTGTATAGAAAAATGTGAAAAAGACACAGATTATGAAGAACACAATGGAATAAGTTACGCCTGTGAAATCAGCTGACCAGGCAGTCAAATATTGCACAGTGGTATTTTCAGGAAAGAAAGTACCGACCGTACTTGGAATAAACATGATTGACTGCGCGAAAATAATGGGCATCACACCAGCTGCATTAACCCGCAGTGGTAAATATTGAGTTGTTCCACCGTAAACTTTCCGTCCAACTACACGTTTAGCGTACTGAACCGGGATTTTCCGCGTGCCCTGTGTTAACAATACACAGGATGCTATGACAAGTGCTAAACCAGCAAGTTCCACAATCACAATAATTGCATTTTGAGATGTTGAAATCTCATTTATAAACGCCGTTGGCAAAGCTGCGATAATCCCAATCATAATAAGTATCGAGATACCATTACCAATGCCTCGATCTGTAATGCGCTCACCGAGCCACATCACGAATGTTGTACCGGCCGTCAGAATTATAATCGATGTGAGTATAAACGCAGTATTACTAACTACAATAGCATTCGGTGATGTCGCAATAAGGTTAATTCCGAAACCGATAGCCTGTACAGCTGTAATACCAACAGTTCCATAGCGTGTCAGCCTGTTGATTTTCCTACGCCCTTCTTCACCCTCGCGCTGAAGCTTCTGGAAGTAAGGGACTGCAGCACCCATCAACTGAATGATAATTGCCGCCGTAATGTAGGGCATAATACCAAGAGCAAACACTCCTGCTCTTGAAAATGCTCCACCAACAAACAGGTCAAAAAGTCCCATTAAGCTGGATGCGTCACCAGCTGATGTTGTCAATGCCTGAGCATCAACGCCGGGCATGGTCACATAGCTCCCAATTCGGTATACCATAAGAACCCCAACAACGTACAGAATACGATTGCGCAGGTCCTCGATCTTAAAAATATTTCTAAAATTGTCTAAGGTACTCATTCGATATGGTCTGGCTGAGTGGGTGTGATTTTAATTATTAACTAACGACTTCAACACTGCCGCCTGCGCTTTCAATCTTTTCTCTGGCTGAACCGCTGCAAGCGTGTACTTCTATTGAAATCTTTGTATCGATCTCACCTGTTCCCAGCAGTTTGATATGGTCATTATCATCAGCAAGCCCGCTGTTAACGAGATCTGCTATGGTAATGGTATCGCTGAGTTTTCCGGCTTCAACAAAGTTGGCAATTTTCTGTACGTTTACAGCCTGGTATTCTTTTCTGAATGGATTTGTAAATCCAAACTTAGGAACCCGTCGCTGCAGTGGCATCTGACCACCTTCGAACCAGGCTTTCACTTTGCTACCACTTCTAGATTTCTGCCCGTTATGTCCACGGCCGGACTGTTCGCCCATGCCAGAACCCTGGCCTCGGCCAACGCGCTTTCGCTTTTTATGAGAATCCGGTGCTTTTAAATTATGTAATTTCATAGGAGTTGATACTTAAAACGATTGTTATCCTTCAAATACTTTGCTAACACTTACGCCACGACGCTGAGCCACTTCTACAGGATCAGTTGCATTGCGGAGTGCTTCAAATGCAGCTTTCACCATGTTGTGCGGATTAGATGAACGCAATGATTTAGAAAGAATATTCTTCACACCCGCTACATCAAGCAGTGATTTTACTGCACCGCCGGCAATCACACCTGTACCTTCTGAAGCCGGACGAAGTAACACTTTACCAGCGCCAGCTTTACCAACAATTGGATGGTGAATAGAGCCGGTTTTTGTCATGGACACTTTGATAAGGTTCTTTTTAGCATTATCAAACCCTTTTTGAATAGCATCTGCCACTTCATTGGCTTTGCCGAGTCCGTGTCCCACAACACCGTCGCCATTTCCGACAACGACAATTGCATTAAAGCTAAAACGACGACCGCCTTTTACCACTTTTGAGACCCTGTTTATATGAACAAGCTTCTCTTCAAGATTAAGGTTAGCAGCCGGGATATTGTGTTTTCTACGTATTTTTGGCATAATTCTTAAAATATATTTTTAAAAGTCCAGTCCGCCCTCACGAGCACCGTCAGCTGCGGCTTTAATGATTCCGTGATACTTATACCCGCCGCGATCAAATACAACTTTATTGATTCCCTGATCCAGCGCGTATTCAGCAATTGTCTTTCCAATCAATGTTGCCGCTTCCATTTTAGATTTATCAGCAATCTTATCTTTCAAATCATTGGACAAGGACGAAACCGTAGTTATGGTTACGTTTTCCCGATCGTTAATGAGTTGCAGGTATACATGCTTGCTGCTTTTAAAAACCGCAAGACGTGGTCGTTCAGATGTACCTGTGATTGTTGATCGAATCCGTCGCCGAATCTTATTCCTGCGTTCTGTTTTTAATCGATTTTTCTTCATTTATCTAATATCTAAAATTATTTAGCAGCAGATTTACCAGCTTTTCTTCTTACGTACTCATCAACATATCGAATCCCTTTACCTTTGTAAGGCTCTGGTTTTCTCATCGATCGAATTTTTGCTGCAACCTGACCTACCATCTCTTTGTTCACACCAGAGATGTTAAGAAGTGGATTCTTTTTCGTCTTTGTGTCTACTTCAATTTCAATGCCTTCCGGAGGCACGAAGTAAATAGGATGGGAAAAACCCAGGTTAAGCTCCAGTATACCATTGTTATAGGTCGCACGATATCCAACACCGATAATCTCGAGTGTTTTTTTGTATCCGCTGGTCACACCCTCTACCATGTTGTATATCAATGATCTATACAGGCCATGAAGAGATTTGTGCTCTTTAGAATCGCTTGGACGCTTAACAATGATTTCATTGTCTTTTTTCTCTATAGAAATATCCGGATGGATACGAATCGTACCTGATCCTTTATCACCTTTTACGGTAACTGTATTGTCAGCCCCAATGTTGAACTCAACATTGTCGCCTAATACAACCGGTTGTTTACCTATTCTTGACATAACGTTTGAATCCTAAATTTTTAGTAAACAGTGCAGAGAATCTCTCCACCAATTTTCATTTTCTTCGCTTCCTTATCTGTCATAACACCATCAGATGTTGACAGGATAACTATCCCAAGTCCATTGTATGATTGAGGGATATTATCCGAACTGCAATATTTACGAAGTCCGGGTTTGGAGACACGAGTCAGCTTTTTAATAACCGGCTGACCATACGCGTCATATTTCAGAAACAAGCGCAGAACACCCTGCTTATTGTCAGTAATGTCGATATACTTATTTACATATCCTTTGTCTACAAGGATTTTAGTCATTGCACGCTTCAGTTTTGAAGCTGGTACATCAACCCGGCGATGGCCGGCTTGCTGTGCGTTTCTTAGACGCGTTAAATAATCAGATACTGGGTCAGATTGCATAATTTAATTCTCCTGTATTACCAACTTGCTTTTCGTACGCCTGGAATTTTTCCGCTGAGTGCTAATTCACGAAATTTAATCCGTGAAACACCATACTCACTTATGTATCCGCGGGAGCGGCCTGTTAGGCTGCAGCGGTTTCTTACACGAGTTGGACTCGCATCACGCGGAAGTTTTTGTAATGCTTCATAGTCGCCGGCTTCTTTGAGCTCGCGACGCTTTTCAGCATACTTCTCCACAGTTCGTTTTCTTTTTTCGTTACGTGCTATCCAGGATTTTTTAGCCATTGGTTTCTGCTTTGTTATTCAAATTCATTTCTTAAAAGGCATTCCGAAGTACTTCAGCATCGAAAATGCTTCTTCATCTGTCTCGGCGGACGTTACAAACGTAATATCCATTCCGTGAACGGTTGATGCTTTATCAACATCAATCTCAGGGAAGATTGTGTGTTCTTTAATGCCCATAGTATAGTTTCCGCGTCCGTCGAAACTTTTATTGGGAATACCCTGGAAGTCACGGGTTCTGGGCAGCGCGAGATTAATCAGACGATCAATAAATTCGTACATGATTTTTCCGCGAAGCGTGACTTTACAGCCAATCTCCTGTCCTTCCCGAAGTTTAAAGTTAGCCACTGAACTTTTAGCCTTCGTTTTCACAGGTTTTTGACCCGTGATTAAGCCAATATTTTCGGTAATCGACTCGAGTGTTTTAGCGTCATTAATAGCATCGCCATACCCGACATTGATTACGATTTTTTTGAGCTTGGGAACTCCCATTATGTTCTCGTATTTAAACTCTTCAATGAGTTTATCTACGATTGTGTCTTTGTAGTATGTATAAAGTCTTGCTTCTGCCATTCTATTTCACAATTACTTGTCTATAATTTCGCCGCTATTCTTTGCGTAACGAACCCATCGTCCGCCGCCCTCTTCCTCTACTCGTTTTCTGCCGATGCGTGTCGGTTCATTTGAGCTGGGGTCAATCACCATTAAATTAGATATATGAACCGGTGCTTCACGCTTGAGGCGTCCACCCTGTGGATTATCCTGAGATGGTTTTTCATGATGTGTTCTCATGTTTACACCTTCAACAAGAGCTTTCTCAGTTGTTGGATACACAATCATGACACGGCCTCGTTTGCCTTTATCATTACCGGCAAGCACGAGCACTTCATCATCACGTTTAACGTGTAATTTCTTTTTTTTATTAAACTTACGTGGCATAATACTATCCCTTTAAAGTACTTCCGGAGCCAGTGAAACAATCCGCATATAATTCTTTTCACGAAGTTCTCTGGCTATAGGGCCAAAGATACGGGTTCCAACGGGTTCCTTTTCTTTGTTAATAATTACCGCTGCGTTCTCATCAAATCGAATGTAGCTTCCATCTCTGCGACGAATTTCTTTTTTAGTGCGAACGATAACGGCTTGCACAACTTCCCCTTTCTTAACATTTCCTCCGGGAATAGCTGTACGGACCGAACACGAGATTAAGTCTCCGATACTTGCGTATCGTCTTTTTGAATCTCCAAGCACTTTGATACACATCAATTTACGTGCTCCGCTGTTATCAGCTACATTCAGTGTCGATTGTGTTTGAATCATTAGTTTAACCTACAGATTGATCGTTATTTGGCTCGTTCCACGATCTCGACCAAACGCCAAGATTTTCTTTTTGATAATGGACGTGTTGACATGATTAATACTGTATCACCGGCATTTGCCTCATTCCCTTCATCGTGTGCAAGGTACTTGGTTGTTTTGGTGATAAACTTTCCATAAATGGAATGCTTGATCTGCCGCTCAACGGCTACAGTAATTGTCTTATCCATTCGATCGCTAACTACGCGGCCGGTTCTTGTTCTTCTTTGTGCTCTTTCTACTTGTGCCATATTATTTATTCAGCACTCTTTTTTTCGTTAATAATCGTTGTCAGGCGGGAAATCTCGCGACGCGTATTTTTTATACGTGCCGGATTTTCAATTTGTCCCGCGATAGCTTTGTTAAATTTAAAATCAGTCAAAGCCTTTTTTTCATCTTCCAGCCTGGCTTCAAGCTCAGACAGTGAAAGATCTCGTAATTCGTGTGATTTCATGGTCTATCCTGTAAAGCTTTATTATTCGCCGTCGTAATCGCGACGTTTCACAAATTTCGTTTTGATTGGAAGCTTGTGAGAGGCTCGGCGTAATGCTTCTTTTGCCATCTCTTCACTTACCCCGGCAATTTCAAACAGAATACGTCCCGGCTTTACTACAGCTATGTAGTGATCAAGAGCGCCTTTACCTTTACCCATTCGGGTTTCAGCAGGCTTACTTGTGATCGGTCGATCGGGAAAAATTCTGATAAATGTTTTACCATCACGCTGAAGTGTTCTTGCAATCGTTACACGGCAAGCTTCGATTTGTCGTGATGTAATAAACTTAGGCTCGAGAGCTTTCAGACCAAAACTACCAAATGCCAGAGTGGTTCCGCGCTGAGCGTTTCCTTTCAGCTTATCTCTGTGTTGCCGGCGTCTTGCAATTCTTTTTGGTTCTAACATGATTTCTTACGCTATCAATTAGTTACGTGTTCGTCGTTTTGATCTGCCGCCGCCTTTACGCTTGCTTCGGCGACCGCCACCTTTACGTTTCGGTTCATTATCCTGTGATGAATCAGATCCAGGTGTCAAATCCACATCTCCAATAATTTCACCTTTAAAGATCCATACAGAAACCCCGATGGACCCATAAATAGTGTTAGATGTAATATTTGCATAATCAATATCTGCACGAAGAGTATGAAGAGGTACACGACCTTCCTTATACTGTTCCGTACGGGCCATTTCAGCACCGCCGAGTCGGCCGGCACATTTAATCTTAATTCCTTTAGCTCCCATCCTCATTGCAGATGAGATAGCTGTTTTCATAGCACGTCTAAATGAGACACGTGCCTGAAGCTGTTGCGAGATATTTTGAGCAACCAGACTTGAATCAAGTTCCGGTCGCTTAATTTCACTTACATTGATCTGGACTTCTTTATTCGTGATTTTCTTAAGCTCACCGCGAAGCAATTCAATTTGCTCTCCGCCTTTTCCAATAATCACACCCGGGCGTGATGTATTCAATGTAAGCAGTATACGTTTGGGAGTTCTTTCAATAATAACATTCGAAAGTCCGCCATTTCTCAGTCGAATAGCCAGGTATTCACGTAGCCTGGTGTCTTCAAGCAGCATAGCCGGCTTGTTCTCTTCAGCGTACCAGTTGGAATCCCAACCTTTTATAATTCCGAGTCTTAGTCCTGTTGGATTACTTTTTTGTCCCAAAGTCTTACCCTTTAATCTTCAATTACAGTTTCTTCAATCTTAGCAACAACAACAGTTATATGGCTGCTTCTTTTGTTAATGCGGTGTGCACGTCCCATAGGAGCCGGCTGTATCCGTTTCAATGTTACACCTTCATCTACATAAATCTCCTTTATATAAAGCAGGTCATCATCCAGTCGCTCCTCCTGAAATTTATCACGGACATTAGCTGCTGCCGATCGTATAACTTTACTCACGTCTGCAGCCGCAGCTTTTTTAGTGAATTCAAGTGTTTTGATCGCTTTATCAACTTTTTCACCACGAACGAGATCTACAACGAGTCTCAGTTTACGCGGAGCTTTTCGTAGATGCCGCTGAATTGCTTTCGCTTCAAATGTTTGTGTTTCCATCAGTTAAATCCGTTACCTATTTCATTTTCTTAAGAGGATGTCCGCGGAACGTACGAGTAGCAGAAAATTCACCCAGCTTATGTCCGACCATATTTTCTGTAACGTAGACCGGTATAAACTGCTTTCCATTATGTACTGCAATCGTCAACCCGATAAAATCAGGTGTAATCATCGATCCGCGAGACCATGTTTTGATGACCTTCTTCTTACCACTTTCATTCATTGCGTCAATTTTACGCTGAAGCTTGTAGTGTACAAAAGGCCCTTTTTTTAACGAACGTGGCATACTTATCTAGATTTTTTTGTTTTTCTTCGCTTAACAATGAATTTCGAAGACATCTTATTTCTATTACGTGTCTTCTTACCTTTGGCTGACTGCCCCCAGGGTGATCGTGGGTGACCACCTGAAGCTTTTCCTTCACCACCACCCATTGGGTGATCAACAGGGTTCATTGCAACACCCCGTGTTTGTGGACGTCTTCCAAGCCATCTGCTACGGCCCGCTTTCCCTTTCGTTGTGTTAAAATGGTCGGGATTACTGGTCGATCCTACAGTTGCAATACAAGTTCCTAGTATGCGACGAACTTCTCCGGATGGAAGTTTAACAGTAACATATTTGTCAGTTTTTGCAACCATTTGGGCGACTGTCCCTGCACTTCTACAAAGTTGTGCACCTTTACCTGGCTGAAGCTCTACATTATGAATAAATGTTCCGGGAGGCATTTTACTCATTGGCATCGCGTTCCCTACATCAGGTGCCGCCGTTGAAGAACTAATAATCGTATCGCCAACCTGTAACTTATTCGGGGCGATAATATATCGTTTTTCACCATCAGCATAAGCTAAAAGAGCAATACGAGCAGTCCTGTTAGGATCGTATTCGATCGTCTGAACCTTTGCAGGTATATCGAACTTGTTTCTTTTAAAATCTATGACGCGGAGCTTACGCTTGTGACCACCGCCACGATGTCTCGATGTTTTGCGACCGCGATTATTACGTCCGCCAGTTTTACCATGACCTTTAGTCAGCGATTTCAGCGGTTTGCTGACTGTGATATCATCAAACACAGGTGCAATTCTGTGTCGCTGTCCCGGTGTAATTGGTTTTATTTGTCTGGTTGCCATTGAACTCTGTTATTTAAATTTCGCTAAAGAAATCGATTTCGCCTTCTTTCAGTGTAATGATTGCTTTCTTCCAAACTGAATTTCGGCCTTCAACAAACCCACTTCGGGTATGTCTTCCCTTTGGTTTAGATGGAACAATCATTGTGTTCACTTTAGATACCTTTACTTCAGGATATCTTTCTTCAATTGCTTTTTTGATTTGTGGCTTTGTAGCTGTCTTCAAGACTTTGAACGCATACTTTTGCTGCTCTTCCTGAATGCGTGTCAGCTTTTCTGTAATAAGTGGTTGAATTAAGATGCTCATGCTGCGTCCCCATCTACATTTAGTGCAAAACTGTCTTCAAGAGTGCCAATAGCATCATTCAAAATAACAATGATATCAGCATTCATGATTTCATACGTTGTTGGCTTATTAGCTTCCAATACGTGGACATTCTGAAGATTCCGAGCTGATTTGTAAATCGCCATATCTGTTTCTTTGGTCAGAATAAGTACCTTCTTATCAGCAATACCCAAGGCATTCAGTAATGACACAATCTCTTTAGTCTTCGGAGCATCAAGAGACAAACCATCAACAATACGGATCTCTTCTTCAGATGCTTTAAGCGAAAGAGCTGACATCCTGGCCAGTCTTTTGGCTTTTTTGGTTAAGCGTACCGTATAATTTCTGGGTTTTGGTCCAAATACAGTACCACCACCTCTCAAGAGGGGCGAACGGATAGAACCACGTCGGGCCATACCTGTACCTTTCTGCTTATATGCCTTACGGCCACCACCACGGACTTCGCCGCGTTCTTTCGTGCTTGCAGTGCCCTGGCGTTTATTGGCAAGAAACCGTCGTACATCTTCATAGAGTACGGTTTCATTAGGCTCAATGCCAAAGATCTGATCATTCAGATCAGCTTTCTTACCACTGCTTTTGCCATCAGTTTTGTGAATTGTAACTTTCATCAGGCTTAACTCTGTGATTTATTGTGAATTTCTACGTATCCGCCATTCGGGCCCGGAATACTTCCTGTTACAAGCAGCATGTTTGAATCAGCATAAATTTGTGCTACAGAAAGATTCTGTGTTTTTGTGCGTTGATTCCCGGAGCGACCAGCCATTTTAATACCTTTAAATACTCGGGATGGGTCTGAAGCCTGGCCAATAGCACCCGGTGCTCTTTCACGGTTATGCTGACCATGAGTACGGCCTCCAACACCACTGAAATTATGGCGTTTTACAACACCAGTAAATCCGGTTCCTTTAGAAGTTCCTACCACGTCAACCCGATCTCCCACGCTAAAAACGTCATCAATCGTGAGTTCATCGCCCAGTTCAAATCCCTCAGGAATGAAATCGCGAAATTCGCTGATTACTTTCCGGGGTTCCGTTCCGGCTTTTTCAAAATGACCGGCTAATGCGCCTTTAACTTTTGACTCTTTTTGTTTAAAAGCCGCAAGCTGAACAGCGTTGTATCCGTCTGTTTCTTCTGTTTTAATCTGGGTAATTGCACAAGGTTCAACTTCAATGACTGAAACAGCAATACTGCGTCCCAGTTCATCAAAGATACTTGTCATCCCAACTTTTTTTCCGATTAACCCGCTCATAGTATCCTTTGGAATTTACTTACACTTTAATTTCTACATCCACACCGGAAGGAAGCTCAAGCTTCATCAAAGCATCCACTGTTTGCGATCCTGTAGAAAGAATATCGATCAGTCGTTTGTGTGATCTGTATTCAAACTGTTCACGTGACTTTTTATTCACGTGAACGGATCGGTTTACGGTAATGATGTTTTTGTTGGTTGGCAGAGGTATCGGACCCGATACTACTGCTCCGGTTGATTTAACTGTCTGAATTATTTTCTCAGCTGATTTATCAATCAGGTTGTGATCGTATGATTTCAGCTTAATTCTAATCTTTTGTTGTGTAGCCACGTGATGAAGACCCTTTAATCATTAATTTTGGTTACCACGCCTGCGCCTACTGTACGACCGCC
>CAZVEP010000082.1:1771-15465 GCA_964625635.1 uncultured Rhodohalobacter sp. | reverse complement strand
GTGGATCGGTATTCCGTTGAGTTTTGAGGCTAACTATGTATATCCGGCGCCTTAATTAGTTGAAAAACCTGCCGGAATTACCGCGGCTGCAGCGTGGGATTCTGGCAGAGTTTGTATCAAACCAGATATATTATGTCTTGTCGCCTTATGATCAAGGATTTATAGATTTTTAAGTTTTGACTCCAATCTCAGAAGGGTTGGTATCAGGCATAATTATATTACACCTCATCGCCTTGATACCATTTTTTCATTTTTTAAATTCAGCTCCTGATATCTCTTTAAAGACGACTGATCCAGTCAGATTAATGCTAAAGTAAACCTATAGTTAAAGTGTTGTTTAATTTATCATTAAAAGCATCAACCCAACGTTACTCGATGTGATGGGACCAGCTCAGCAGACTGTCTCTCATCTTTGCTCACCTCATTCAATGAATTCATTTTGTAATCGGTAAATGGGTATGTGCATATTTCACGATGCCACTTACTGGTGAAGGTCTCAGCTAATAGAGATTTAAAAAAAGCTTGAAATCTTTAGTCAGCCGATGACATGATTTATATAATTTCCCCGCATATATAATTGATAGCACTCCGTTTAATCATCTTAAGGAGAGAAATAATAGGTTAGAACATTTTTAAACTCACATCTTAACATCATGAACATTTCCAAAACTCCTAAACTGCAAAAAATAATGTTGGGTTTGAGCTGGATCCCGGAATTTAAATTAGGGCCTCTTTTTATAACCTTATTCTTTTTATTTGGTATTGTACCTTATTCATTTGCTCAAGTTGAGGTAATCAAAACTGATGACTCTGGTACGGGATCACTGCGCTGGGCTATTGATCAGGTGAATCTGTCTTCGCAAGCTGAAACAATCAGTTTTAATATTCCGGGTGCGGGTCCTCATACTATACAGCTTCTTAGCCCTCTTGATCCGGTTCAGACAGAAGTTTCATTTTCAATGTCAAACCAGGAGGGATTCAATGATTTACCTGTAATTGTACTTGATGGGTCTCAATTATCATCAGGAAACGGCTTGCAAATTACTGCATCAGGCTCCACTGTAAACGACCTATGTATCATAAATTTTCCAGGTCACGGGGTATTTATTAATGGGGCTGATAATGCGACAATCAGGGGCAATTTTTTAGGGATTAAGCCAGATGGTGAGACGGCTGCAGGTAACGAACTTTCCGGGCTTTATGTGGAAGCAAGCAGTCAACTTTTAATTTCTGATAATTTAATATCGGGCAATAGTGAGGAAGGAATTTTTTTAAAGGGTGTTTCCAGTGGTGGTGTATCTGATGTTGTTGAAAATGAAATCGTTGATAATACTATTGGAACCAATTTACAAAGCACAATTCCGATTGGTAACGGTGGTAATGGTATCAAACTAGAACGAAGTTCAGGTAATGCAATATTTTATAATCTGATTTCCGGGAATGGATTCCAGGGTTCAACTGGGGCTGGGTCTGGTATTCTGCTGAACTTTAGCCTTTCTACAGGCAACATTATTGGTGGTAATCTAATTGGATTGGCTCGAAATGGTATAGATGCGATTGGTAATGCTGGCAATGGTATATCTCTCAACGCAGCTTCCTCTAATACTATTGGCGATGTATTTGGTGATGGCGATTTCAATTATATATCTGGTAATCTGGGTGCAGGCATTACATTGATTCAATCAAGTAATACCAACACTGTAGTTGGAAATATTATCGGGGAAGGTACTGATGGTATGACCACGGTGCCAAATGGTAATTCAGGAATAAACATTGTTGGCTCTAGCAACAATAAAATTGGAGGTACAAATAGCATTGAATCAAATCTGATAGCAAATAACAGCAGTGATGGAATAAGGATAGAGGAATTTTTGGGTACTAATTCGCTGGGAAATGAAATATTAGGCAACTCTATATACTCCAACGTTGAACAAGGAATAGACCTTGGGAGTGATGGTGTTACCTCTAATGATGATATGGATCCTGATACAGGAGTACACAACCTTCAGAATTATCCTGAATTGGTCTCCACTTCTTATGATGAAATTTCAAATGAAGTTACTGTTACTTATTCATTGTCCTCTGATCCGTCCAACTCTGAATATCCAGTGCGAATTGAGTTTTTCAGCGTTAATTCGAGCGAAAGGCAGGGTCAGGAACTGTTAGGTGCAGATTCGTACACTGCCACTGATTATGCATCAGGGGAAAAAACCGTAAGTTTTACTATTCCAACTGGTATCTCATTTGAAACCGGAGATCGGATTGTGGCTACAGCAACTGATAATCAGGGGAATTCATCTGAATTCTCTGAAACCATTTTTGAGGAGATAGTACTAGGGCCTGAAGATTTTGTAGTCGTTAATACTGATGATTCGGGTGAAGGTTCATTCCGGCAAGTCATTGAGAATGTAAATAGATCATCAGAGGCTAAGACCATAACTTTCGATATACAGGATCCGGGTCCCCATATTATCCAACCTCTCAGTATCTATAATTCATTTAATAATACGGTAATTATAGATGGTACAAGTCAACCCGGATATAGCGATGGCAATCCCATGATTGTTCTTGATGGCAGTCTTGTAAGTGATGAGTCAGGAATTGAATTCACGGGAGCAGCTGATAATAGCAGCGTATTGGGCCTGTCAATAATAAATTTTGACAACAGCGGGATATTTACAATTGGTGATGAAATAACCATACAAGGCAATTTTATTGGTATTGGCCCGGATGGTGTTGCAGGTCCAAATGGAACAGGTATATCAATGCTGAATTCTGTTAATAATCAAATTGGCGGGGTCCTTCCCGGAGATAGAAATGTAATATCCGGAAATAATGTAGGTATCGATTTTGAACCTGGAAGCGGGCAGAGTGTAGTGGAAGGAAATTTTATCGGAACAGATCCTGACGGTACTCAAGCCCTTGGTAATAAATTCAATGTACAGATAAGAGGTAGTATTGAAAACAGAATTGGAGGTAGTACACCTGAGCAGAGAAACATTATTGCAGGTGCATTTTTTGAACAAACAGATGGTGTAAGGACCGGTGGATCTGGTGTAGTATTAACATCCGGGACTACTACAAGCAATACTACCGTGAATTCAACAGCTAATATAATAACGGGAAATTATATAGGGACTGATGTAACAGGTGAAGTGTCATTAGCGAATGAGCGTGGAGGAGTTCTTCTTCTTTTTGGTTCAAGCGGAAATAGAATTGGAGGAGAATCATCAGGAGAGAGAAATATTATTTCAGGAAATGGACAGTATGGGGTTTACCTTCAGGGAAGTGAAAATTCTCTGGTTAACAATAATTTAATACAGGGTAATTTTATAGGTGTTGACGTCACTGGATCAAGTTCCCTTCCAAATGATGTTGGAGTCTGGCTTCTAGAGGAGAACAACTCGAATATTATAGGTACCGATGGATCTGCTAATGGAGGAAATGTTATAAGTGGCAATAATAATGCTGGAATAGTAGTCATAGAAGGAGAAAATAACATTATCAGAGGTAATCTTATTGGAACTGACGCTCAGGGTGGTTCTGCAATTTCGAACTCAATTGGAATCGAAATAAGAGGTGCTGGTGGAACTGTTGGTGGGACAACTCCCGGAAGCAGAAACGTGATCTCAGGCAATAGTTCGACAGGTCTTTATCTCAATGAGGCTGTTAATGTATCTGTCACAGGAAATTACGTGGGCCTGGATAATTCAGGGGAAAATGCCATTGAGGGCCAGTCGCAGGGTATAAGAATAAGTGGTGGGTCAGATCATAAAATCACAGGTAATACGATTTCGGGAAATGAAGGGTATGGGGTTAGAATTGATAACAGTGTTCAAAGTGGAGCAGGTGCTGAAAACGTTGTTGTTTCAGGCAATATGATTGGACCGGACCCAAGCGGTTTAGTGAACATTGGAAATGTAAGAGATGGTATCATTTTGATCGGATCTTCAAACAACATAATCGGCGGAGAGACTGAAGCCGACAGAAATATTATATCTGGAAATGGCGGTGGATTTGAAGGTTTCTTTGTAAGAAGTACCGGGATCTTTCTCACATCAGCATCAAACAATAATACTGTTATTGGTAATTATATAGGCTCGAACAACAGCGGAGAATTTGTCCAGGAGTTCGGGAATTCCTCTCATGGCATACTTATCGACTCAGGATCATCAGGTAATGTCATTGGTCTTGGTCAGGATGGCAGCGGAATAGGGAACGTTATTACGGGCAACGGAATAAACGTTAACGCAAATGGAATTACAATCAGCGATAACTCTTTGCAGAATCGCATATCTGGGAATCAAATCTTTTCAAATGGGGCGATCGGAATAGATCTTGAAAACGATGGAATTACTGCTAATGATGATGGCGATTCTGATACCGGTCCTAACGAACTTCAAAACTACCCTGAAATCGTAAATTCAATATACGATTCGGCTGCTGAAGAGCTTAAGATTGAATATTCTGTGTCATCAGATATTGCTGAAACAGAATATCCACTAACCATTGAGTTCTATCTGGATGACGGAACAAGACAGGGCAAAGTTCTATTAGGGTCCGACACCTATGAATCCGCAAATGCCGGAAGTTTACGGGAAATTGTTATTCCGCTGGCAGACGCAAGTCTAATATCCATAGGAGATAATATTACATCCGTTGCTATCAGCAATGATGGGAATACATCTGAATTTTCTGCACTTTCAACAGTGAGTAATGTTCTGACGATCCCGGGTGCGGTTACCTTATTGTCGCCAGCTAACAATGCAACGGATGTGTCGGTATTACCCGTCTTAAGCTGGGAGTTAATAGACAATGCAGATTCATATGATTTACAAGTAAGTACAAATTCAGGGTTTACGACAACGGTGACTGATTTATCAAATTTAACGCAAACAAATGCAGAAATTGGTCCGTTGGCCTACGAAATCCCATACTATTGGCGGGTGCGTGCCATTAATGGAGCCGGGGCTGGTGTTTGGTCACAAGAATGGTCGTTCACCACTGAGGCCGAACCACTAAGTCCACCCGACGTAGTGACGCTGTTGTCGCCAGCTAATCAGTCTCAGGACGTTGAACTGAATCCAACTCTTGAGTGGGCAGAAAGTGCGAATGCGAGTTCGTACAGCGTGCAGCTATCAGCAGGTGATCAATTCACGAGTTTTGTAGTAAACGAGGAAAATGTGGAAGAATTAACAATTGCGGTAGAGAACCTTGAAGGCTTAATCCAATATTTCTGGCGGGTAAAGGCAGTAAATAGCGAGGGTGAGAGTGATTGGTCTGAAGCATGGAGCTTTACGACAATGGAAGCAACTTCAACAGAAGAAGTGGATTTCACCTTGCCCGAAACAGTTGAATTGTCACAGAATTACCCGAACCCATTCAACCCGATAACCCAAATTGAGGTGGCACTGCCGGCCTCAGGTAATGTGAAGCTTCAGATTTTTGACATGCTTGGAAGGGAAGTAGGAATCGTTGTTGACCAGCGTATGGCAGCGGGCCGGTATACGTTCTCATTTGATGCATCGGCTTTGACGAGTGGCACCTACATTTACAGAATTGAAGCCGGTTCTGAAGTTAGAACGCGTAAAATGACGCTGATAAAGTAAAGGGAGATCGGATTGAACCCTATGATTTTAAAAAAGGGTTCAATCTTTGCTAAATAAAAGATGATTTACATTTTTACAGAATGTTAATTTGGCACGCTCCCGGGTTTTAGCAGGCTTTTAAGAACCTGCTCACCCATGAGCTCAGTGGAGAGAAGTGTTTCACTGTCTGCTCCGCTATGGATATCTCCTGAACGATATCCTGCAGCAAGAACCTCATCTATTGCCCTTTCGATATTACTGGCAGCCTCTGGCAGGTTTAGGGAGTATCTGCAAAGCATAGCGGCCGATGCAATCGTTGCAAGCGGATTGGCTTTATTCTGTCCCGCTATATCAGGTGCAGAACCATGAACGGGCTCATACAATCCTGTTTTATTGCCAATACTGGCTGAAGGAAGCATACCTATTGATCCTGTAAGCATGGACGCCTCGTCACTTAAAATGTCGCCGAACATATTACCGGTAAGAATCACATCAAATTGTTTGGGATTACGAACTAATTGCATGGCGCAATTATCTACCAGCATGTGATTGAGCTCTACATCCGGATAGTCATTCGCGAGGTCCGAGACTGTTTTTCGCCACAGACGGGATGTATCAAGTATATTGGATTTATCAACAGAACAAACATTTTCACTACGCTTTTGGGCTGCTTCAAACGCCTTTCGTGCCACGCGTTCAATCTCTGATTTTGAATAGACCATGGTATCTGTGGCAATTACATCTCCATTAATTTCTTTTGTATGACGAGGCTCACCAAAATAGATGCCGCCGGTCAGTTCCCGCACTATCAAAATATCAGTTCCATCCAGTATTTCGGGCTTCAGGGAGGATGCACCCATCAAGGCAGAGTAGATTTTGATCGGGCGCAGATTCGTATAGGTGCCAAGTGTTTTTCTTAATTTCAAAAGCGCAGCTTCCGGCCGATCCTCACCGGGCAGATCATCCCATTTAGGACCGCCAACGGCACCAAGAAGAACCGCATCAGATTGCAGGCAAGCTTCAAGCGTATCATCTGTAACCGGTGTTCCGTGCTCCTCGTAACTGCACCCTCCAAACAGATACTCGTCGGTTTCTATTTCTACATCATATGCAGCACAGGCTGCTTTTAAAATGGAAACGGCTACGGACGTTACTTCAGGTCCAATTCCATCGCCCGGAAGTACTGAAATCTGTTTGTTGGTCATGTTAAATGTATGTGCTTGGTAAATTTTTTAAATTTTATGAATATAGAGCCATTTTTGGAAAGCGTTGCAAAAGGGATATCCTATCGAAATTCTAATTCTTGCATGAGTTATAAACTATTTCATAACTCATTTAACACCCCTCATAAAATCATCTGAACGATGATTTTTATCTCCCCTCGAGGGGAGATTTATATTGCCACTGCTTAGCCGATAAATTTTATCAGCCGCTTTTAGCTTCCATCATACCGGTTTTACGGGCGTAGGCAAATATTCCGCCGGCTTCCACGATGTCGGCAACGCTGCCGAGGGGTCGAATTTTATATTCCTCATCCTGCGTGATGTTTTTAACCACCTGGTTTTCGGGGTCAATCTCCAGTTCATCGTGTGTATGCACTTTCTGGCTGAGATCGTTGAGGCTTTCATATGGTATCAAAAATCCGCCATCGACTGAATTACGATAAAAAATCCGGGCAAAAGTGGGGGCTATGATCGCTTTTACGCCTGCAATTTCAAGACAGGCAGGAGCGTGCTCGCGTGATGAGCCGCACCCGAAGTTTGGCCCGCCAATGATGATATCAAATTCACTTTCAGTGGCATCTTCCTCTGTTAATGGGATATTTCCCTGAGGAAGGCCTGACTCTTCATCGGGTACGCCCGAAAGAGCATATTTGCCATACAACTTTCGCTCTTCAGGATCTTCCAGGCTGTACACAAGGTGCGCAGCAGGAATGATCTGGTCGGTATCAATATTTTTACCAAGGACAAACGCCTTGCCTCTTATTTTCTTTGATTCGTTGCTCATTGAAATGTCGGTTTACTTTTTGAAATTGTTTTAAAATATCGGCGTTGAAAATCCCCTCTTGGGAGGGGAAAAGTGCAGACAGAAGCGCAATGCGCGATTTGTCAAGCGAGGGGTGTGTTGCTTTGAACTCATTAACTGTTTGCAAGACACCGACACCCCTCAATAAATCATCTTTTAGATGATTTATATCTCCCCTCAAGGGGAGATTCCATCTACCATCTACTATCTACAATCTAAATCACCGTTTGCTGGATGAATACCCGCGGATCGGTAATAGTCCCTGTTACAGCAGATGCAGCAACGGTATAGGGTGATGCGAGGTAGACCGATGCAGCTTTGGATCCCATCCGGCCGGGGTAGTTCCGGTTGGTGGTGGAGATACAAACTTCCTCTTCGTTCAGGCGTCCGAAAGTGTCGGAAGGCCCGCCAAGACAAGCTGCACATGACGCGTTACCAATTTTACATCCCGCTTCTTTAAAAATATCCATAAGTGACTGGCCAAACATAGTTTCTGTTTCCAGACCTTTCGCAATTTCAGTGGTGGCAGGTACGATATATGTATCAACTTTAAGTGATTTGCCTTTGATGATCTCAGCAGCTGCACGGAAATCTGATAATTTTCCCCCGGTACAAGATCCAATGTAAGCGCGGGTAAGCTCAGTACCTTCCAGCTCTTCTGCTGTGGCTTTATTATCCGGGCTGTGTGGTTTGGCTACCATGGGAACCATATCCTCCAGATTGTAAAAATGTTCGCTGTGGTACTCTGCATCAGGATCGCTGAAGAACTCCTGAAACGGTTTGTCGGTCCGGGCTTTTACGTATTTACGTGTTACGTCGTCTGTTTCCACAACACCGTTTTTGCCGCCCGCTTCAATGGCCATGTTCGTGAGCGTCATGCGATCTTCCATTGTAAATGCTTTGACACCGTCTCCGGCAAACTCCATGGTTCTATATGTGGCCCCATCAACGCCGATGTCACCTATTATTTTTAAGATGAGGTCTTTCGCCATCAGGTAAGGAGGCATCACGTCACCATTAAAGACAAACCGCATGGTTTCCGGTACCTTAACCCAGAGTTTGCCAGTTCCCATGATGAAAGCCGCATCGGTATTACCAATGCCCGTAGCAAATTGTCCGAACGCACCTGCTGTACACGTGTGTGAATCAGTTCCAAAAAGCACCTCACCCGGGCGGGTAAAACCTTCTTCGGGCAGCGCCACGTGACAGACACCTTTATAACGATCGGTTCCAACATCGTAGTAATGGGGGAGATCCTGATCGGCGGCAAATGCACGAAGGATATCTACGTTTCGATTGGCGTATTTATCCTTAGTAAAAATGTAGTGATCCGGGATAATCACGAGTTTATCTTTATCCCAGACGCGTGCATTTTCTCCGAATTCCCGCTGAAAAATCTGGATAGCCGGCGGACCGCACACGTCATGCGTCATCAATACGTCGACATCTACCCAAACACTTTCTCCCGGCGTTACTTTTGAATTGCCGCTTTTGTTTGCGAGTATCTTTTCAGTTAATGTCATTCCCATGGTGTGGTACTGGTTTTGTATTGGTTTGAAAAATATTAAATAAAAAACTGGAACAAGTCCCCCTTTAAAAGGGGGGATAAGGGGGATGTCTATCGAAACTAATGTATAGAATGAACACCCCTCGCTCACACGAACAACACGCGTAAGCACTCCCCTCAAGGGGAGATATTTTCTAATCACCCACCCGAAGCAATTTTATGCGGTCCGGGTGCAGGTTTATCATTCATCATAGCCATAATAGAAATCAGGTCGTGGTCTTCGACAACTTTCTTTTTATCAGCAAGACGTGTTACGCTTTGATAGGCGGTGTTCAAATCCTCTTTGTTGAGTTCGTAGCCCATCTCCTCAAGTTTTTTGCCTAAAGCAAACCGGCCTGAGTGTTTTCCGATTACAATTTTGTTGCAAGTGAGACCAACGGACTCGGGCGTCATAATTTCATAACAGAGTGGATTTTTAAGTACACCATGTTGATGTATGCCTGCTTCGTGGGCAAATGCATTATCGCCTACAATCGCTTTATTCGGCTGAACACCCTTGCCGGTAATTTGAGCAAGCATTTGGCTGGCGGGGTAGATCTGTTTCGTGTTTATACCCGTGCTGTAATTCAGATTGTTTTTTCGCGTTTCAATCGCCATTACAATCTCCTCAAGAGATGCATTGCCAGCCCGCTCACCGATCCCGTTGATCGTACACTCAATCTGCTGAGCACCGTTCTGTATTGCCATGAGGGAGTTTGCAACCGCAAGTCCAAGATCGTTATGGCAGTGTACACTCAAGACGGCATCATCAATATTAGGAACATTTGCCCGTATTCCTTTGATGAGCTCGCCAAATTCCCAGGGGAGGGCATATCCTACAGTATCAGGTACGTTAATGACGGTTGCCCCCGCGCTGATAGCGGCTTCGAAAATTTGATAGAGAAATTCAGGATCGCTTCGCGAAGCGTCCTCAGCAGAGAATTCAACATCATCGCAGTATGATTTTGCCATTTCCACGCCTTTTACTGCAGATTCGATGACCTCTTCACGAGACTTACAAAGCTTGTACTGCATGTGTATGTCAGAGGTGGCAATAAATGTATGAATACGAGGTTTCGCCGCTTTTTCGACGGCTTTTGCGGCTGTTTCGATATCCACAGGTGTGGTTCGGCAAAGTCCAGCCACACTACTCTCTGTGATAGTTTCCGCAATTTTTTTGACGGTTTCAAAATCACCTTCAGAAGCGATCGGGAAGCCTGCTTCGATTACATCAACCTGAAGTTCTTCAAGCTTTTGTGCAAGCTTAAGTTTTTCCGGTTTGTTCATGCTATATCCGGGCGATTGTTCTCCATCGCGAAGAGTGGTGTCGAAAATTTTTATTTGTTGTTCCATGGTATCTTTCATAAAAAATTAGTTAGGAGATCTGTGTATGCGGTCGGGTGATTTATTTATTAATTAGCCGGACCGGCTAGCAGATCATCCATGATGTAGATACCATCGGTATTAATGAACATGTATTTCATTACGGACCTCCTGAACATTTGAAGTTTGTTTGGGGCGATGCATCAAATAGAAATTCATGCTGTCGGCAAGGGCCTGCCAGCTTGCATCCACAATATTTTTTGAGACGCCGACCGTACCCCAGGACGTTTCATTTTTTCCTGAGTCTACAAGCACGCGAACTTTAGCACCGGTACCGTCTTTCTCATTCAGTACGCGCACTTTATAATCTTTGAGAATTACATCAGCAATGTCGGGGTAAAACTTGCAGAGTGCTTTACGGAGAGCGCTATCGAGAGCGTGAACAGGGCCATTGCCTTCAGCTGCACTATGCTCAAGTTGTCCCTGAACATTGACCCGAATCGTTGCTTCAGATCGGGATTCTCCGCTGGCATCTCGTTCCATGATGACTCTAAAACCTTCCAGTTCGAAAAAATCAGAGAATGGCTCGGTCATCTTTTTAACCAGTAACTCAAATGACGCCTCAGCAGCTTCAAACTGGAACCCTTCGTTTTCAAGGCTTTTGAGCCTCTCTACGATCTCAGGTACATTGGCTCCCGATTTCTCGATATCAAAACCAAGCTCCTTTGATTTATAAAGCACATTGCTTTTACCAGAAAGATCCGACACTAACACCCGTCGTTTATTACCAACGTTTTCAGGCCGGATATGCTCGTAGGTTGTTTCATTTTTCATTACGGCACTCACGTGAACGCCCCCCTTGTGGGCAAAAGCACTTCGGCCGGTAAATGGCATACGGGTATTGTGGCCTACGTTGGCAATTTCACTCACAAAACTTGAAAGGGAGGTTAGCTTATTGATACTGCTCTCAGGAACACAACGGTAGTTTTGTTTGATCTGAAGGTTGGGAATCACTGAACAGAGATTAGTATTTCCGCACCGTTCGCCGTAGCCGTTGATTGTTCCCTGAACATGCTCGCAACCAGCGGCCACTGCAGCTATTGAATTTGCCACGGCAAGATCGCAATCGTTATGAGCATGGATGCCGAGCTTGGCGGATGTTATAGCACGAACATCTTCTACAATTTTTGATATCTCATGAGGAAGCGTGCCGCCATTGGTATCACAAAGAACAAGAGTATCAGCTCCGGCAGCTTCTGCGGTCTGAAGAGTTTTTAAAGCGTACTCCGGGTTATCTTTGTACCCGTCAAAAAAGTGCTCTGCATCATAAATCACTTCTTTGCCGTGCTCTTTAAGGTACTGTACAGAATTGTTGATGATAACGAGGTTCTCTTCCGGAGAAATTTTAAGAGCCTGATTCACATGCAGCAGCCATGATTTCCCAAAAATGGACACTGCTGTGGTGTCGGCATCAAGTAAGAACTGTATGTTTTTATCATTCCCGGGTTCAGATCCAGCCCTGCAGGTACTACCAAACGCTACAATTTTCGAATGGGAGAACTGATCCGCTGATGCAAGACGGAAAAACTCCATGTCTTTCGGGTTCGATCCCGGCCAGCCACCTTCAATATAATCTACTCCAAAAGAATCGAGGCGTTTGGCAATGCGAATTTTGTCAATCGCCGAGAGACAAACTTTTTCTCCCTGTGTTCCATCTCGGAGAGTTGTATCGAAAATTTCGACTTTATTGGACATGTGGTGTCTGTTGTTGGTTATTGTAAAAATTGGGATTGAAAATCCCCCTCTTGAGAGTGGAAAAGGAAGTGAAAGTAGCCGAAGGCTGTCTTACACGCCGAGGGGTGTGTTTCTATTTCCGATTTGGAAGCCTTGTCGGACACACCCCTGATCAATCGCTGAACGCTCTTGATCTGTCCCCTTTTGAGAGGGGAGGAGTTACTCACTCCACTGTTTCGGGCTCTGTTTTCTTTCCGTCATCAATCCAGTTCATCATGGATCTGAGCTCTTTGCCAACTTTTTCAATCTGGTGATCACCGAGGCTCTCACGCATTTTGTTCATATTTGGCATACCATCAGCACTTTCCTTCATCCATTCTTTTGCAAATTCACCTTTTTGAATTTCTCCGAGGATGTCTTTCATCCGTTTCTTGGTTTGGGCATCCACAACACGGTCGCCCCGGCTGAGTCCGCCATATTCGGCAGTTTCACTTACGGAGTAGTACATTCCTTCAATACCACCTTCGTACATCAGATCTACAATAAGTTTCAATTCATGCAGGCACTCGAAATAAGCGATTTCAGGCTGGTATCCTGCCTCAACGAGGGTTTCAAAACCTGCTTTAACAAGTTCGGATGCCCCGCCGCAAAGAACGGCTTGCTCACCAAAAAGGTCGGTCTCAGTCTCTTCTTTAAACGTTGTTTCAAGAACGCCGGCGCGCGTGCCGCCAATTGCTTTTGCATAAGCGAGAGCGGTCTCTTTCGCGGTATTGCTTGGATCCTGATAGATTGCAATCAGGCAGGGCACGCCAGATTCCTGAGTAAATACACGGCGTACCAAATGACCCGGGCCCTTAGGAGCAACCATAAATACATCTACATCTTTGGGTGGCACAATACCGTCGAAGTGAATATTAAACCCATGAGCAAAGGCAAGCGTGTTTCCTGCTGAAAGATTTGGCTCAATATCAGTTTTAAACACCTCCGCCTGATGCTGGTCGGGAATCAAAATCATGATAATATCGCCCTTCTTGGCAGCTTCTGCCGTTTCAAATACATCGAGTCCGGATTTTTCTGCATCACTCCAGGAAGAGCTGCTTTTTCTAAGGCCAACGACCACATCCACTCCGCTCTCTTTAAGGTTTAGTGCATGAGCATGTCCCTGGCTTCCATAACCGATCACAGCGACGGTTTTTCCTTTGAGATGATCCAGGTTTGCGTCGGTATTATAGTAGGTCTTAGCTTTCATTGAGTTAATTTGTGTTGATTATTTGAATTTGGTATTTGAAAATCCCCTCTTGAGAGGGGAAATGTGAGTGTTAAGGGCGAAGCCAACTAACACGATCGAGGGGTGTGTTCCTGTTTTCGGATTCAAAGCCTTGTCGAACATACCCCTGATCAATCGCTGAACGCTCATGATCTGTCCCCTCTCGAGAGGGGAGGTTTTGGCCGAAATCGTATTACCCATCACGCCTTCC
>CAZVEP010000082.1:0-1671 GCA_964625635.1 uncultured Rhodohalobacter sp. | reverse complement strand
TCCCCTCTCGAGAGGGGAGGTTTTGGCCGAAATCGTATTACCCATCACGCCTTCCCCTTAAATTCGCGTTTAGTGGCCACGGCACCTGTTCTTGCTACCGATGAAATACCGTGAGGGCGAAGAACTTCGATCAAAGCATCAATTTTATCCCGAATGCCGGTTACTTCTAAAGAGATTTTGTCCGGGCTCAGATCGATCACCTTGGCCTTGAAAGCCTGGGCTATTAGCATTATTTCAGTACGGTTTTCCGAAGAGCTGGATACTTTAATGAGCGCGAGCTCTCGTTCGATAAATTTCTTGTTGGTCAGGTTGGTCACTTTTTTGACATCCACCACATTATGAAGAAGCTTCGTGATCTGTTCTACGATTTCCTCACTTCCTGTTGTGGTAAGAGTGATGCGTGCCATCCCCGGCTCAGCCTCGGATGCAAACGTGATACTGTCGATCTCGAACCCTTTGCCACTGAAAATTCCAATGATTCTGGAAAACGTGTTCAAGTTGTGCTTAACAAGCACTGAGAGCGTGTTTTTTGTAGAGTCGGAAACGGAAGAGATTGAATTAGTGCTCATGCTCGATGCTTTTTTATAGTGCCATGGTCAGACATAGCATTTCTGTTGCCTGCAGCAAAATGGTGGTTAGAAATTGAATTCATTTTTGTTTGAGCAGGTTGAGCTGAATCGAGAAATGCCATGTCTTTCGTTATACTCATTTCTGCGCTTCCTCATCAGATTCCACCATTTCATTAAGTGCAGCACCTGAGGGCACCATGGGATAGCAGTTTTCTGTCTCTACCACACTGAAGTCCATCAATACAGGACCGTCATTAATGGCCATTGCTTTTTCAAGCACATCGCGCATCTCTTTTGGTGTGGTTGCCCGCATGGCCGTTGCACCATAGCTTTCAGCCAGTTTCACAAAATCAGGATTGTTTTTGCCGAACACTGAGTAGCTGGTTCGGTTTTTATAGAAGAGCTGCTGCCATTGCCTTACCATGCCAAGGCAGCCGTTATTCATGAGGGCAATCTTAACCGGAATATTATATTCAACAGCTGTCATCAATTCGTAAGAAGACATCTGGAAACCGCCGTCTCCTGTAATACAAACAACATCCCGATCCGGACATGCAATTGTAGCGCCAATAGCCGCGGGAAATCCATAACCCATAGTACCAAGTCCTCCGGAGGATATCCAGGACCGTGGATGATTGTATTGGTAGTGCTGAGCCGCCCACATTTGATGCTGCCCCACGTCTGTCACAACAATGGCGTTCCCCTGGGTGACTTCAGATATCATTTTCATCATGTGCTGAGGGTAGATTTTATCCTCAGCCTGAGGCACTTTCAAAGGATGTTCTTTCTGCCAGGTATGAATCTGATCCCACCACTCATCTATAGAAGGTGATTCAATCAGCTTGTCCATGACTGGAAGCACCTGCTTAACGTCACCCACAATAGGAACTTCAGTCGGTACATTTTTTCCAATACTTGAGGGGTCGATATCTATATGAATTTTTCGGGAGTTTTGGGAAAAGCCATTCAGCCGTCCCGTCACCCGGTCATCGAAGCGTGCTCCCACACATAAAAGAACATCACAATCTGAAGTAGCCATGTTGGCATACCATGTGCCGTGCATACCCAGCATTCCGAGTGATTGTGGTTTTGTCTCGGGAAA
>CAZVEP010000081.1:0-15508 GCA_964625635.1 uncultured Rhodohalobacter sp. | reverse complement strand
GGGCGAAGCTACTGAAAAAAGCCTCAATGATACGGAAAGGGCCATTTTAAAACTTTTAGAAAAGGGGCCAAGCTCAGCAGAAGAACTAGCTAATGAATTGGGATTAAAAAGTAGAAGCGGATTCTTTACAAGAACACTTAGGGGTTTAATGAAAGATGGATTTATTGAATATAAATACCCTGAATCTCCAAGACATCCTGATCAGAAGTATAGATTGAATGCGTGATAGACAAAATTGTCCAAACCGCAGATTACTACCAAGTTTTCCGTTCTAAAAAACACTCAAAAAAAAGTAAAACATTGGTAAAAGTTGGTTGCAACGGTCAGGTTATTCTGTCTCAAACTGTGCCAGCAATGCCGGAATCACCACCATATTCAGTAAGGTTGAACTCAGCAATCCGCCAAGAATAACCTGCGCCATAGGCGACTGTATCTCATTTCCAGGTTCACCGGCAGCAAGTGCCAGCGGAATAAGGGCGAGTCCGGCTGTAAGCGCCGTCATCAGAATGGGATTAAGTCGTTCCATGGCTCCCTGCCGTATGGCTTGAATGAATTCCTTTCCTTCTTTTCGAAGCTGCTGGTAGTGCGATACCATCAGAATGCCGTTTCGTGTGGCGATACCAAACAGCGTGATAAAGCCAACTAAAGAGGCAATGGAGATTATACCGCTGGTAAACAGCACGGTGTAAATACCACCAATCAGGGCAAACGGGAGGTTCACCATCACGAGCAGAGCTGTCTTTAGTGACCCAAACTCCAGGTATAAAAGCAGGTAAATAGCCGCTATGGCTACAATACTCAGCAGTGAGATGGTCCGCGTTGCCTGGGCCTCACTTTCAAACTGACCTCCATATTCCACAAAGTATCCCTGCGGAAAACTGACGTTTTGAGACACATTTGCACGAATATTATCGACGGTTCCCCGCAGATCTCTTCCAGCTACGTTGGCACTGACAACAATCTTACGCTGCACATTTTCCCGGCTGATGGTATTGGGTCCGCTCCTTGATTGAACCGTTGCAAGTTCTGCAAGTGGTACAATGGTTCCATCATCCAGGTTGAACGTGGCTTTTTGTACCGACTCAATACTGCCGCGATGATCTTCATCAAACCGAACAAGCAGATCAAACATCTTGTCGCCCTCCAGAATTTGAGAGACTACCTCACCGGCAAATGCAACATCCACCATCTCGGCAAGCTGCTGCATCGTAATGCCATATTGCGCCAGAGCCCTGCGGTTTGGACGAATCTGAATTTGAGGCACATTCTGTTGCTGCTCAACCGACAAGTCAACGACGCCATCAACCGATTCCATCTGTCCGCGCACCTCTTCTGCCAAAGCCCGCAACCTGAACAGATCACTTCCGAATATCTTAACGGCAATATTGGCACGTGTTCCCGAGAGCATGTGATCAATCCGGTGACCAATTGGCTGACCTATGGTAATGTTGGTACCCGGGACGATGCTTAGATCTTCTCTTATCTCGGCCAGCACACTTTCTTTATTCATACCCTCAGGTATACTCAGCTTAGCGTCAATTTCAGATGCATTCACCCCCTGGGCATGCTCATCGAGTTCTGCCCGACCGGTGCGGCGTGATGTCGATTCTATTGCCGGATGATCAAGCAGGATCTCTTCAATCCTTTTCCCGATCGCGTTTGATTCTGTAAGTGATGTGCCCGGAATGGTCACGGCACTAATCACCAGTGTACCTTCATTGAATTCCGGAAGAAATGATCGCCCCAGAAAAGGCAATACGACCAGTGTCCCGAGAAAAAGCAGAAGCGTGGTGATTAGAACGGTTTTCTTAAATCTAAGCACCACATTTAAAACATGATCGTAACCGGATTTAAGCTTTTTGGTAAACCAGCTCTCCTCCAGTTTGCCTTTCGACGCCTGGCCCGGAAGCAGGTAATAACAGAGAGCTGGTGTTACAGTCATGGCAATGACCAGGGATGCTCCAATTGAAATGATATAGGCAAGTCCCAGGGGCTGCAGCATGCGCCCTTCGATACCACTCAAAAAGAAGAGCGGGATAAACACGATCATAATAATTAGTGTGGCATTGATAATGGATGACCGAATTTCTTTTGAACCTTCAAAAACTACCTCGATGGCCTCTTTTTGATCTGATACCGCAAGTTTTGAATTTTCCCTAAGCCGCTTGAACACGTTTTCAACATCAATAATGGCATCATCCACGATCACCCCGATGGCAATAGCCATACCCCCGAGCGTCATCGTATTTATTGTGATATCAAAGAATTCGAGTACAAAGATTGAGAAGATTAAAGCGAGCGGAATCGCCGTCAAAGAGATCAGAGTTGTTCGAAAGTTGCCCAAAAACAAAAACAGGATAATGACAACCAGGATAGCACCGTCGCGCAGCGCTTCAATTACATTTTCTATCGCCAGGTCAATAAAATCCGCCTGCCGAAACAGATGCGTGTTAATTTCAAACCCTGCTGGTAGACTTGATTCAATCTGAGCCAAGATTTCATCCACCCGGGTGGTAAGGTCAAGTGTATTGGCTCCGGGTTGTTTTTGGATGGAGATGATGACGGCCGGTTCTGCTTCCACAGATGCATCTCCAATCTTTTGAGCCGCTGCAATCTCTACGCTCGCCACATCACCTATGGTGATTGGAATATTATTGCGCTGGGTGATGACGGACTCTTCTAAATCTACAACGGAATAAGCCCGCCCGATGCCACGAATGGTATACTCTTGGCTGTACTCCCTGAAAAAACCACCGGAAAAGTTCTCATTGGCCTGTTCTGTCGCCTGAAGCACCTGGTGTAGTGTAATATTGTACTGCTTGAGCTTGTCGGGACTGACCCGCACCTGGTACTGTTTCTGTCCGCCCCCAATGGGTATTACCTGTGCTACGCCGGGAATGGCCAGAAGCCGTCTTCTTATTTCCCAGTCGGCCGCCGATCTTACATCCAGTTCTGAATGTAAATCGCTATTTACACTCACAAGCATGATTTCACCCATTATCGACGAGATGGGTGCCATGATGGGGGGCGGCACTTCTTCAGGCAGGCTGGTTGCCACAAGCTGAAGCTTTTCGTTCACAATCTGCCGGGCACGAAAAATGTCGGTGTCCCATTCAAACTCAACCCAAACGATGGATATCCCCTTTGCTGTGGATGATCGAACCCGTCGAACGCCGGTCGCCCCATTGACAGACGTTTCAACGGGTATCGTAACCAGCCGCTCTACTTCTTCCGGGGCCAGGCCGTGTGCTTCCGTCATGACGGTCACCGTGGGGGCGGTCAAATCCGGAAATACATCTACCGGCATCCGGTCTACGATATAAATTCCGGACGCCAGTATAACTACCGAACTGACCAATACGACCAGCCGGTACTTTAATGATCCTCTGATAATTGCATCTAACATCGTGTCATTCCTGGTCATGTAATTAATGGGAGTGCCCGTGTGAAGGTGCTTCAGAGGACAGTGACGCCAGTTTTACCTGATATGCATTGGTTGTGACGATATGTTCGCCCTCATCGAGACCCGATGTGACTTCTACCCATCCACGGCTCCTGATGCCCGTTCTAACCGCTCGTTTTTCAAAGGATTCACCTGCTACATGCACATACACGACGTAATTCCCTTCTTCTTCAATCAAAGCTGATTCAGGTATAGCAATCACATCTTTTTTTAGTTCAGTATCAATCTCGGCTGTGATAAATAAACCGCTGTGCAATCCTTCCTGATTGTCGATTTCATAGATATATGAAAGGGTTCGCGTATGCGGATCTACTTGTTTACCAGCACTTAGAAAACGACCGTTTACATCCTCCATACCGTACATTCTGTCACTCCCCTGCACATAAAAAACAGAGGCACTGGGATCCAGAATAGCCAGTCTCTCTGCAGCCGGAATGTGTACGTTCAGCCACATCCTGCTCATATCTGCAATTTTCAGAAGCGGTTCACCGGCCTTAACCTGCATGCCCGGCTGAATGTATGATTTAAGTATTGTTCCTGAAATCGGGGCCTTCATTTGAAAACGGTAGGATGATTCGGAATCGCTAACGGTTTCGACTGACGATGTATCAATCTGAGCAATTTCATTAATGGTCTGAAACTGGGTCAGTGCCTGCCGAAATTCAATTCGGGCTTTCTCCAGTTCTAATTCCGGTATCGCCTCTTGTTCAAAGAGCCGCTGAGACCGTTCAAGGTTCTTCCTGGCTAACAAAAGCTGCGATTGAGCGTTTATAAACTGCTGGGCGTAGTTCTCACCATCACTTGATTGAATGGATGGATTCAGCTGAATCAATGACATGCCACGACGAATATCCTGTCCTTCCACCGGCAGATTTTGATTAGCACTACTTAAAATGATCCCCGAAAACGGTGCAGAAACAACGACTTCCCTGCTTTGAACCGGCGTCAGCTCACCATGGGCGTTCACCGTTTCTGAGAGCGTGTACCTGCCTACCTTTTGAGTTCCAAAAGGGATCTTCCACTGCTGTTCCTTTAGAAAAGATATCAGGTTTGGATCTTCTTCTTCGTGACCATGAGGCACCTCATCCGCCGAACTATAAACAGGGATGCCCTCTACCTGCAGAGTATCTTCCACCATTCCCCGGATGATAATTGTGAGGTCGTATCGACCCGCACGTTCAAAAATGACGTCAGGTCCATAAATTCCTGGTATTTGAACTTCCCTTTCTGTGAGTGACCCTTCTACACCGCGAGCAGAGCTAAAAACAAACTCCACTTCTGAATCTGATATAGGGCTGAAGTCAGACAGACGGGTTAAATGAACAGCAAAGGTTGCTTCCTGACCAACAATCAGTTCCGGATACTCCATGAACAGTTCGGTTTTATCTGTCCATTTAGTGATGACCCCAGCCCCTTCTAACTGAGACTCAGCATCATCGTGCTGATGAGCAGATTCACTGTCATGCGCGTGACCATGATCCTCCTCTGTTTGTTGTGCGGTCTCTTCATGGCTGTGATCTCCATCATCGCCATGACTGTGGCCATCAGGATCTGATCCACCGGCGCACCCAGCCAGGAACAGGGATGTGCCAAGAATGATAAATGTTATAAGCTGTTTCATTGCTTCAGAATTATTTAAAAGTGAAATTTACTATAGAGTGTCTGAGGCTGACCAAAATGGGCGTCATTCCGCACTCGATGTGGGATCTCCATCCGTTAATATTGGCAGGAGATACCAGATCAGGTTCCGGTATGACTGAGTGGATAACATTATAGCACTATTACGCCCTTTTGAGACAACCTCTGAAATTGGTGATGATAAATCCTTTTTCCGCTCCAGATGGTTGAGTAATTAAATCAATTTTGATTAATGACTATGCTCATCATCCACGTGAGAATGTGTAGAATCTTCATCATGGCTGTGCTCTTCTTCGTGGGTGTGATCGCCATCTTCATCATGTGAATGTTCAGAGCCTGCGTCCAGAGAATCTGCGGCACCACCGATTCGTATTGCATCACTATCATCTGTTGATGATTGTTGGGCTGGCGCCTCATGGGTGTGATCGCCATCTTCTCCGTGGCTATGGTGATCCTGTTCGGATCCGCAACCGGCAATGAGAAATGACATGCTTACAAAAAGTGCTATAATTGATTCTTTCATTGGTCTGAGTTGTTTTGAGTTGAAAATATTTTTCCTGACGTAGCGGTATCGAGTGTGAAAAGGGCCTGGTGGTAATCAGCAATGATGCGATATTGAAAACTTCGTCCATCAACATAGGCTTTGCTGGCATCCAGAAGTTCTACCAAGGTAAACCGGCCCTCCTGGTATGCTGCACGAGCGGTGTCGAGCATCTCCCCGGAAAGAGGATCTTGCTGTATATCCTGCCACTGCTCGTACAAATTCTGAACCCTCAGGTAGGCGATATCCACCTGGTTCCGAACTGTTTTTCTTTGAAGCTGAAGGGATGTTTCAACACTCCGCTGTTCAGCCTCAGCCACAGCCATATTACCGCTATTCCTGTTGAAAATCGGAAGCTGAATACCACCGCCAATCACAAAGCCTTCCGAACGGTCTGACTGATTTTTGTATCCAACATTTAGTTTCAGGTCCGGCAGGCGGTCCCGTTTTTCCACTTTAAATCTGAGTCCGAGTGCTTCAGCCTGCAACTGCATGGCCCGAAGGTCATACCGATGCTCAAGGGCATACTGTTTTAGCATGCCCGGATCATCCATTATGGGTTCGACGGGTAAATCCACTTCAGTCGTAAATTCCAGACCGGTATCATCTGATGAGGTAATCATTGAAGTAAGCTCCCGTCCAGCCTGCATCATGTCCAGCTCCACTTCATTTCGCAAGCGCAGATAACGGTTCTTTTCAATGGTAAAACGCTGCACCTGGAGTCCTGACTCGGTCCCTTCTGCACGGCGGTCTCTGGCTGATTCCAGAACCTGGTTGATCACAATAAGCGCCTGATCATACACCTCAAGTTTATTCTGCAGGTACCAGTATTCTGTGTAGAGAGATTTCACCTGTTGAATCAGCAGCGACCGATCATATTGATAGCTTAATGCTGCAGCTTCACTGCTTTTATCAGCGCTTTTGTTTCGGAGAAACGGCTGACCCAGCAGTTCGATCGGCTGCGATATCTGGTAGGTTGTTTCCTCATAGTTGAGGGTACCGGCGTTGAGCTGTTCGCTGAATATGCTTATTTCAGGATTCATGTACGACTTATACTGCCGGGCAGCTCCCTGTTTTCGGAGTTCGTCAAGCTTGGCCAGCTCCTGCTGAAGGCTGTTTTGCTCAAAACGCTCAACAACGTCCTCTAAAGAAAGAGTTTGATTTTGGGCGCAAATCTGCGATGGGATCCATAAAAGAATCACACACAGTATCCACCACTTGGATGAAGTCATATGTAGGATGTATTAATGATTTTAAAAGAATAAGTGAGATAGCTGAAAAGGATGTGCTATATATCAGCGGGACACAGTTATCCCAGGGGAGGGCCGCGAAGTGAGTAGGAGGAGAAATAACTGGATTGATATAAATCGTCTGGCGGGGGCAGATCTAAAAAAAGTGGGTTCGGAGTTTCTGAAATAGAGTGGCTGCTTAAATCTCCGGAAGTAGAAAAAATGTCGGTGTTACCAAAAGAGTTGTTTGTGGTTTGTTGAATCATCGTTCCTGTCAAGTCCACCGTTGCAGTTGGATGATTATTGGTATCTATATCGTCAAATTCGCTGGCGTGATCATGGTCCTGAGAGGGGGCATCGGAATGAGAATGAACGAATACATGGACATCACCATGGTCGAAGATTTGATCAAAAACAGCGTGAATATGGGTTCCATTCCCAAACAGCACGCAGATCATACTGGCTATTATGAGTAGCTTAGCGCAAAGTTTAAATAATATGTTATTCAAGTTTAAGATCACATCAAGAAAATACGTTTTGATTAAACCAGTACCAAAAAGTTAATAAATGGATAAATGTTCGACGAAGAGTTTGACTCGGAATTCAATACCGTAATCATTCATCTTTATTAATTGAACTACGGTTGGTATTATTGCTTAGACGGACAAGCGGTATCACCATAAGAGCAATAGACACAGCAGTCCCCATCTTTCGGTTTGACCACGGTTTCACATGCAGGGCACTGCCAGAAATATTGGCAGGAATCAACCGGCATTGTTTCAGTTGTGACGTGTCCGCAATCCGGACACTCTATTGTAGATTTCGTTTCCATTTTATTGCCTGAGGTTTTTCCCTGTTTCATTTTTTCCTTCAAGTGCCTTCAGAATGGGGCAATCCCCTTTGGGGCCGTTTCCACTGCATGAATCAATCAGTTCTGTTAGGGTATGTTTGATTCGGGTCAGATCCTCTATTTTGGAAACGACATCCTGATATTTTTGCTCTGCTTCATGTTTGATATCGGAGCAGGATGTTCCCTTATCTACCTTCAGGTTCAGCAGATCATCAATTTCGGAAAGCGTAAACCCGAGCTCCTGGGCTCGTTTAATAAACCGTATCTGATCCACATGCCGTTGAGAAAAGAGTCGGTAGCCGGAATCCATCCGATCCGGCTCCGGAATCAGGTTTCGGCGTTCATAATAACGGATGGTCTCTTTATTCACGCCTGCCAATGAAGCCGCTTTCCCAATTTTATATTGTGCTTTCACATTTATGATATTAAGATCATCAGGATTTCAGTTGATCGGTCTTTTGGCACATTAACGAAATTACGAGGATTTTGCTTCATGAATCAACTCCATGGTACATCCGCAGCAGCATGTAGGATTTTGTGTTCCTCCGCATGAGGATGGAGCGCTTTTGGTTACGGTTACTTCACAGCCGCAATCTTCCTTAGGACATTTATAAACTTCTCCTTTTTTGAATGACATAACTTGTCTCCTTTAGGTTTAAATGATTATTCACTCCCAATATAAGGCCTGTACCATAGTACAGAGTCAAGTGTTTTTTCAAAAAAGAGCGTAAATGTATTGAAAAAAGCATTTAAACAACCTTCAATATTTAGTTACTCACTCAAATGATGCTGCTGAATTAACAAATTGAGGCGGTAAATTTCATAAGTAGTTGTTCTTCAGGGCAAGCACTTTTTTCAAGAGGTCACGTTCAACCTCAAGGTCGTATTTATCGGAGAGATGGTTGCGCATGTCATCTTCACCGGCTTCCAGCATGTCATCCTTGTTAAGAAATTCCAGCAAATCTTCTGTTACCGCCCAGTGATAAATCAGCCACTTCCATTCAACAAGATAATCTCCGGCATAGTCGGCTTTTAGTAAGGTGTGCTCTTTTTCATGAAGCACGGCCGTTTTAATCACCGCGGCTCCTTTTTTAGTTAGATGATCAACAGCGGCCTGAAGGGTCTTACCGGAATCATTGACGTCATCCACAATAATTACATTTTTCCCCTTCAGATCAATATCTATGGGATCTGTGATTTCAACCTCTTCCTTTTCCTCAGCACCACCTGTATAGTGGCGGACCTGAATAGAGGTTAAGGTTTTAATATTCAGAAAGTCACATACGAGGCGTGCCGGTGGGAATCCACCTCGGGCAATGCCGACAACCAAATCAAAGTCAGTGGGTGAGGCACCGATTTTCCGGGAAACACTGTAAGCCAGCTCATAAGCCTCTGAAAAAAGGACTATTCTTGCCGTAAACTTTTTATCCATTATCCTTTAAAAACGGTTATTGAGATTAATAATTAAGTTAAGTGACCCCATTCACCAATCAAAAATATTCAGCAAGGCTCCCATCCAGGTACAGGCAGAAGCTGACGTTGCAGCTCAGTGAAAATCATCGATTTAAGGTTCTTTTAAGCATTCGAGCCTTACATTATAAGTAGAATTTCAAAATAACTAATTCAGAACGACTCAAAGGAGAACAACATGGAATATGTTACATCAAAAACAGTAGACCTTTCTTATGATCAGGCCATCGAACAAGTGACGTCACTTCTCAAAGAGGAGGGGTTTGGGGTACTTACAGAGATCGACGTAAAAGACACGCTGAAAAAGAAACTGGATGTGGATTTTAAAAAGTATAAAATCCTGGGTGCATGCAATCCGAATTTTGCCCACAAAGCACTACAGGCGGAAGACAAGATAGGTGTAATGCTTCCCTGTAACGTAATTGTGGAAGAACACGAGGATGGCGAAGTAGAAGTTTCGGCCGTTAATCCTGTGGCTTCCATGCAGGCAGTTTCCAATGGCGATCTGCAATCCATTGCCGGCCAGGTTCGAACCAATTTGGAAAAGGTTATTAACAGACTATAATTGCTGAAACCAGACAATTCATTTAACAAAATTAAAGGAGAAATTATGAAACGTTTAATACTCACATTATCACTCATCTTTCTTTTAACAGGAGTGGGCATTGCCCAGCAACAGGGAAATATGGAGGAAAAGAAACAGCAGATGCAGGAGATGATGCAAGATTCCACCATGCGAACTATGATGATGCAGCAGATGGCGCAGAACCCGCAAATGCGTCAGCAAATGATGCAGCGGATGATGAACTCCATGACAATGGACAGTACCATGATGATGAATCACAGAGAGAGAATGATGAATAATCCTCAGATGAAACAGCGCATGCAAACACATATGGAGATGATGCAGACCATGATGGAGGATGGAGAAATGGATCAATCGAAAATGATGGAGATGGCCGGCAGTTCCTCCATGATGAAAATGCATATGATGTGTATGCAGATGATGCAGGGAACGATGATGGGTAATCACGGAATGATGAACCAAGATTCAATGAATGGGAATACCCATCAACAGCATCATAATCGTAAGTAAGTGATCACATTCGATCGACCAAAAAGATGCTGTTTTTATTACTGTTCAGAATTCTGTGAGAAGCAGGTGTAAAGGAGTTAAAGTATCTTATTGGAGGCGGCATATATCCTGTCAATTCATTCTGATGATTGTAAAACTGTATTATGAGCACGAGAGGAAAAGAACATACGCGAAGCCGGTACGATTTATGGGCACCTATCTATAATATTTCGGAGTGGCCGATAGAACGTCTTCTTTTCAGGGGCTGGCGAAAAGAAATTTGGGATCAGGTAACGGGCCCAAAAGTGCTTGAAATCGGGATAGGAACGGGTAAAAATATCCCCTTTTATCCGAGCGATATTGAACTAACGGGAATTGATCTTTCCCCGGGTATGCTCAAACAGGCCAAACGATTGCTCGATAAAAATCAGCGGGACCGTGTTGCACTAAAAGAGATGGATGCCCAAGACCTTGATTTTCCAGACAACTATTTTGATGAAGCTGTTGCTACCTTCGTATTCTGTTCTGTTCCAGATCCGGTCCTTGGATTAAAAGAAGCCCTGCGCGTCACAAAGCCGGGCGGCAAACTTCACCTGCTGGAACACATGCGCGCTGATCAATCTGCGTTAGCATCTGTAATGGATAAGCTGGATCGTCCCATTCATTATCTGATTGGTGTCCATATTGCCCGCAGAACGGTTTCAAACGTTAGAAAGGCCGGATGGGACATTGACACCGTCCATGACTTAACATCCGGTGGAATTGTCAAAAAAATTGAAGCAACAAAGCCCCTTTAACTATTTAACTCTTCAGACAGCGGCAATTCAACCTCAAATGTACTTCCCTTTCCCGGGCCATCACTATAAGCACGAATCTTTCCGTCGTACAGCTCAACTATCGCCTTCACTAACGGCAATCCCAGTCCGCTGCCCGGTCTTTCCTGGACATCTCGCTGATTAGCCCGATAAAAGCGCTCGAACAGATGCGTTTTCGCTTCGGAGTCAAATCCAATTCCGGTATCACTCACGCGAAGGACCGTCTCGCCGCTGGAGCGCTGAAGTTGTAACTCTATAGATCCGCCCTCGGGTGTATATTTCAAGGTATTTTCCAGAAGATTGTTAATGATCTCTTCAATGTATGCTCCATGGGCATTGATTTGTAACTCCGGGGCTATATTAACTTCCATCGCAATATTTTTATCCTTGGCTAATTGCTGATATTCAGCTGCTACCGCTTTTGTAATTTGGCTCAGGTTTACGCGTTCAGCCTCAGCATGATGCACAGATTCTACTCTTGACAGCTGAAGCAGCAGGTGTACCATCTCACTCATACGCCGGGTCTCCATCAGCATACGATGGATTGTTTCCCGGTACTCTTCCATGGACCGGGGGTTGCGAAGCATAACTTCCGCATCACTCCGAAGTGATGATAGTGGTGTCATCAGTTCGTGAGCGGCGTCAGAAGTGAACCGCTTCTCTCGTTTGAATCCTTTTTGCAGGCGATAGAGCATCATATTAAAGGTTTCGGCCAGATCTGTGAGTTCATCATGAACCTGGTAATTTACGGGGATGCGTTGATCCAGGTCTGTAGCCGTAATCGATTTGGCGGCATCAATAATTGAAGTGACCGGGGACAACGCACGCCGTGACAGCCAAAATCCCCCAAGGATTGAGAAAGAGACACTTATTGCTATTAATATGATCAGATACTGCCTGAATCTGCTCAATTCGTCATGCAGGGTCCATTCAAATCCGGTCACTTCAAGCCAGCCGCCAAATGTTCCCGCTGTGTCTCGAATCGGGTGGAATAGAGTCCGTGCCGGCAGCTCCAGCCACTGGATGCTCAAGGAGTACTCATCCACAGTCTGAGGTATATCGGTTTCCAGTGGCTGATCGACATCTGTAAAGTTCGGGCTCTCATATGTGAGCTCACCGTTCCTGTTAAATAATCGAACGTAGGTACCAAACTCTACATCGCTTTTGAGTGCTGCATTGCGGCTATAGTCTGATAAGTCAATGGAAAGAGTGTCTCCGGCGATATCAATATGTGGAAGCAACTGCTCAGCTTCGAACCGGAGATGACGGTCGTAATTGTGATGAATCGACTGATGAAATGATTCATATAAGAAATAGCCAAAGAGGCTAAGCATTAGGAAAAGGCTTAACCCATACCAAAATGCCAATTTTTTGGAAATGGACAGACGATCAAAATATCCAGTTATCCTGCTCAAAAGATTACCCGTTTTCTTTTAGTAGATTGCTATTAAGTCTATATCCTGCGCCTCGTACGGTTTCGATGACTTGTGAATGATCTGATAAAAACGTTTTACCACACTCCTCAAATGACTTGGCCAGTTTTTGCCGTAACGTTGAGATGGTAGCTTCGATTGTATTATCACTCACATGGTAGGGAGCACCCCATACCCGTTCTGCCAGCTGAGTCTTGGAAAAAACTGTTTCAGGTTCGCTTATCAAAAGTTCCAGTAAAATAAACTCCTTGGGCCTAAGCGATCGCTCGATATTGCACACTTTTACCCAGTGTTTGCGTGAATCCAGTTCAATAGGGCCAGCGGAAACTGATTCATCATTATGAATCTCCTTTGAGCGTCGTCCCAGTGCCCGAACGCGCGCCAGAAGTTCTTCAAAAGAAAACGGCTTGGCCATATAATCATCGACTCCCGCATCAAGGCCCGATACTTTATGATCCAGATCCCCCAAAGCCGTGAGCATGAGTACCGGGAAATTTCGACCTTTGCTTCGCCAATTCTCTATAATTTGCTTGCCATTACGGTGAGGCAGCCGCCAATCCAGAATGACGATATCATAATTATTGACCAATCCCTGAAGTTCAGCTTTTTCTCCATCATGCATAACCTCAACTACATGTCCTTCTTCTTCAAGTCCGCGTTTGAGTGAGCGGGCCAGCTGTTTTTCATCCTCGACTAAAAATATCCACATAAATTCGGTTCATTTGCTCTTGGTTTTTCAAATAGTAAGATCAAGATAAGAGAGTCCATACACTAATGTTTAAGCTTGATTTAAGGTTAGACTGTTATTTTTAAAGTATCCATGGAATGTGTCCTTCATACAAACTAAATGATAGTACAACAGACCGACTATGAGTGAAGATAATGATAACATCACCCGCCGACGCTTTTTGCGATATACCGCCTCAATGGCGGCTCTGGCGGGTGTGAGTTCTATCCTGCCCACCTATGCATTTGCAGGGTTCAATCAAAGAAACGAGCTTCGTCCAAAGGGTCCTGATAATGTGATTGATCTGACTATTGGCAGAATGCCCCACAAGATTGATGGGAAGCAGGGAGGGGCCATTGGTATTAACGGAACGGTACCCGGACCTCTCATCCGGTTGAAAGAGGGACAAGACGTGCTTTTACGGGTGAAGAATGAACTGGATGAAACAACTTCCATCCATTGGCACGGAATACTGCTGCCTTTTCAGATGGATGGCGTGCCAGGCGTAAGTTTTGATGGTATAGCCCCGGGCGAAACCTTTGAATATCGATACCCGGTGCGGCAAAACGGCACCTATTGGTATCACAGCCATTCGGGACTTCAGGAACAGCTTGGCCATTACGGTCCCCTGATCATCGATCCGGCCGATGATGATCCGGTCGAGTATGATCGTGATTATCCGGTTGTACTATCAGACTGGACCTTCGAAGATCCAAATAGCGTATTAGCAAACAACGTTAAACAGGAAGGGTATTATAATTATCAAAAACGCACGCTGGGAGAATTTTTTGATGATGTTAAAGATGATGGATTTGGTGACGCTGTAAAAGATTATCTGTCATTCGGGAAAATGCGTATGAGCGCAACCGACCTCGTGGATGTCACGGGGGCCACCTATACCTATTTGATGAATGGCCGTGGACCAAACTCAAACTGGAATGCCATCTTTAAAAAAGGCGAAAAAGTGCGGCTTCGATTTATCAACGCATCGGCGGGCACTACAGCTTTTGACGTTCGCATACCCGGTCTGAAGATGACCGTGGTTCAAGCTGACGGGCAAAATGTGGAACCGGTTTCCATTGATGAGTTCCGCATCGGAATTGCCGAAACCTATGATGTTATTGTAGAGCCAAAAGAAGAAAAACCGTTTACCATTTTCGCCGAGTCGCTGGACCGCAGCGGCTATGTCCGTGGTACACTTGCACCCCGTGATGGAATGGAAGCTCCGGTACCGGAGCTGCGCCCACGGCCCAAACGCAGCATGAAGGATATGGGTATGGCAATGAGCATGGACAGTATGGATATGAAAGATGACGGGAACGGAGAAATGGATCATGGAGAGATGCACCATGGCGACATGGACATGAAAGGAAATGGGACAGACCCCGTCCAACACGGACCTGATAAACACGGTATCGGTGCGGCAGCCATCGCTCAAAACCAGTTTGACCGGCTGGATGAACCGGGCATCGGCCTGGGTAATGATGGTCGACAAGTGCTGGTATACAGTGATCTTAAAAGCCTTCGTGCCAACCGTGATACTCGTGATGCACAACGCGATGTAGAGTTGCACCTAACGGGTAACATGGAACGGTATATGTGGTCGTTCGACGGGAAACAGTTTCATGAGGTGGACGGCCCCATTGAGTTCAAACACAACGAACGGCTGCGGCTGATTCTGGTGAACGACACGATGATGGAGCATCCAATTCACCTGCACGGCATGTGGATGGAGCTGGAAAACGGGAACGGACAATACAATCCCCGACAACACACCTTGCTTGTACAACCGGCCCAGCGAATATCAGCTCTCGTTACACCGCGTGATAAAGGCCGATGGGCTTTTCACTGCCACATCCTTTATCACATGGAACGCGGCATGTTTCGGGTAGTACAGGTAGCTGATGAAGACGGCAGTATATACGGGCAGGAATATTGATAAGGGAATCCTAAACGCCATAGACGAACGACTTCTTTCTGACATATATAAATCGCATGAAGATGACTTTAATTAAACGTGCATCAGCATTTATTCTTACTGTTTTTGTTCTAACATTGATTGCAGGCAGTCCGGCGCAGGCTCAAAAGGCACCCGAGTTCAGCAACGATTTAATGATGGACAATAAAACTTACGTTTATCTGATTGCTGAGAAGCTGGAATATCGCAGCATAAGCGGGGTAAATCCCCTCATGTGGGAGCTGCAGGGATACGTGGGTAAAGATCTGAACAAATTCTGGTTCAAGTCACACGGGGAAGCATTGACTAC